>NZ_JAAGPH010000140.1:0-19855 GCF_017104705.1 Burkholderia sp. Se-20373
GATATCAGTCGCAGAAGCATCTGTTGAAGGTGAACGTCGACCTGGTCGACGCCGACGGCGAAGGCCGGACAGGCATCCTGCTCAGAAAGGCCATTACCGGGCCGCGAGGGCGAGGGCTCGTGATCGCGACCCAGCGGCCGGCCTGGTTGGCCTGCGCGACCCAGCCGCCGCCGACGGCCGCGAGCGTTGCGACGACGGCGAACGTGAGCGCCATGCCGACCAGCAGCGGCAGGCCGCTGCGGACGAACGGCTGGTCGGCGCGCGCGAACACGAACGGCAGCACGGGCAGGATGCACGGGCTCAGGATCGTGAGCACGCCGCCGAGGTAGGCAAGGACGATGAGCAGCATGGTGCGTTCTCCAGTCGGTCGGGAGTTCGGGGCCGGATCAGGCGGCGGCGGGGTGGAAGGTAAGTGCGAGGCCGTTCATGCAGTAGCGCAGGCCGGTCGGTTGCGGGCCGTCGTCGAACACGTGGCCGAGATGGCCGCCGCAGCGGCGGCAGTGCACTTCGGTGCGGATCATCCCGAACGACGCGTCGGTGTTCGTGGCGACCGCGTGGTCGAGCGGCTTCCAGAAGCTCGGCCAGCCGGTATGGCTGTCGAACTTGGTGGCCGACGAGAACAGCGCGAGGGTGCAGCCGGCGCACGCGAACGTGCCTTGCCGGTGCTCGTCGTTCAGCGGGCTGGTGTACGGCCGCTCGGTGCCGGCTTCGCGCAGGACCGCGTACTGGGCGGGCGTGAGCCGGCGATGCCATTCGGCGTCGCTGAGGGTGACCTCGAAAGGGGTGGCCGTCTGCGGGGTGGCCGGCGATGCGGCGAACGCGCGGCCGACCAGCGCGCGGCGGCCGACGGACGACAGCGTCGCGAGCACGGCGAGGCCGGTGGCGCCGGCGAACAGCAGATGTCTGCGGGTGGGCATGATGGGCTCCTGGCAGCAGGTCCTGAAAACATGCGCCCATCGTAGTCAGCGGCCGGTGTCGAAGTCCTCACGGAAAGTTAAATGAATTGTGAAGGTTGGGGTGTTCCGTCGAGGTGCGTCGGAATCCGTCGAAGCGCCAATCAGCAGGGGCCTTTGAGTGGGCGAGCCGCCGGTGTTTACCGAGCAGCGGTTCGCGCCGCGTTTTTTAGTGTTTTCCCAGTGTTCGTCGAGCGTGGCGGCCGCTTGACGAATTCCGACCGGTCAGCATCCACACGTCTCTGAACGGCCGTTTGGCTGGTGAGTACCTCGATGCGTGGCCCGCCAAACATCGTGACGGTCGAGGACGACCTGATTGGCCTGTTAGGGGCGGCGTGGCGGCGCTTGTCGAATTCCGGTGCGCAACTGAGCCTGCATCCTTGCATGCCCGCGTTCGAGCAGCGACGTATCGGGCGTTTCGATTGGCGGTAATTCCGCTTCGACCAACCTCTCCGCCTCAAGCCGCTCGACGCCCAGCGCACGCAGAATCGCGGCGACCACCGGCTCCGGAACGACGTTTTGCGGGCCTTCATTGGTGATTCTGAGAATCGTCGCGAGCGCGGTTCCGGCGATCACGTCGAGCGCGGTGCCGACGCCGACATGGGTGAAACGCCCCAGTGCCAGCCCCTGCTCGATATGCGGCGGCAGGAACACGTAGATCAGGCTGCTCGGCCCCGCGGAATGCAGGCCGGCCGCGCAAATGAAGCGCGCCAGCAGCGGATACGCGCGCGCCGCGTGCAGGAACATGCGCACACCACACGCGATGCGGAGCGCCGGATCCTCATAACCGTGGACTTCCGCTTCGATCAAACGCAGCAACTCGTCGTTCAGTTCCTGCGTCACCGCCGCGAGCAGATCCTCGTTGGTGCGGAAGTACTTGTAGAACGTGCCCTGCGACACGTCCGCGGCTGCTATGACGTCCTGGATGACGCTTGCGCCGACTCCCTTTTCTGCGAACACGAGCATCGCGCTTTCGATCAGGCGGGCGCGCATGCGTTCGCGTCGCTCCGCCGCGACGCGGGTCCGATGGTCAACGGTCGTTTCATTCATGGCGGGAATTATACGGCGACGCAACAGACGCTCCGGCTGGCTAGGTGAAAACGAGTATATTGTCATGATGACAAATATCTCATTATTAAAACAAGCAAGCTTGATCAACCGTCTGGAGCGCCCCCGCCGTGAATGCCCCGTCCATGACTCACGCAATGACCCAACGCACCGTTCGGGTCGGTGCGCGAACCATTTCCTTTACCGAAGCGGGCGAGGGCCCGGTGGTGCTCATGCTCCACGGCGGCGGCCCCGGCGCTTCCGGCATGTCCAATTACGCGCGCAATGTCGGTGCGCTCGCGTGCGTCCACCGCGTCGTCGTGCCCGACATGCCCGGCTATGGCAAATCTACGAAGGGCCTGGATCGCGGTGACCCGTTCGGCGACCTGGCTGCGAGCATGCTCGGGATGCTCGATGCGCTGCGGATCGAGCGCGCGCACATCCTCGGCAACTCGCTGGGTGGCGCCTGCGCATTGCGCATGGCGATCGAGCGGCCGGCAGCGGTCGGCCGTCTCGTGCTGATGGGGCCCGGCGGCGTGGACACGACGCGTGGGTTGCCGACGCCCGGCCTCAAGCGCCTGCTGAATTACTACAAGGGCGAAGGCCCGACATTGCAAAAGCTTGCGACGTTCATCCGGGGCGACCTCGTCTACGACGGCAGCCTGGTATCCGATGCGACGCTCCAGGAGCGCTTTCAGTCCAGCATCGACCCGGAGGTCGTCGCCAGCCCGCCATTGCTCGGCCCCAAGGGCATTCCGCAATTCAGGAAACTCGATTTCACGCGCGATCCGCGTCTGGCCGGCGTGCAAAACCCGACGCTCGTGTTGTGGGGAACGGAGGACAAGGTCAATCGACCGAGCGGTGCCCGCTCGCTGCAGCGGCGCATGCCGAACTGCGACGTGCATCTGTTCAGCAAGACCGGTCACTGGGTGCAGTGGGAGCGCGCTGACGAATTCAACGCGATGGTGGTGGCATTTCTGGCCGAAGACAGCGCCGACGCGCCTGACTTCCGCCGTGTTTGAGCCGGAGCGCGTCGCCATGCCGACCATCGCCAACTCGCCGGCCTCGCCCGACACGTTATTCGGTCGCGTGCGTCTTGGCTATTTGCTGATCGAATCCGTCCGACTTGACGCCTGGAGCACGTTCGTCACGGAGGGGCTAGGGCTTCATGCGGATCGTCCGCTGCCCACGTTGCTCGCCTGCCGCATCGATGCGCATCAGCGCCGCTTGATCGTTCATGAAGGACAAGCGGAAGACGTCGCCGCGATCGGCTGGCAGCTGGCCGACGACGCGGCGTTGAAGCTTGCGTTCGAGCGGTTGTCCGCGTTCGGCATCGAGGTGCGGCAGGGCAGTGCGGGCGAAGCCGCGTTGCGAGGGGTGACGCGTTTCTGGTACTTCACTGGGCCGAAGCGGCTGCGTACCGAGTTGTTCACCGACGCGGTGCTGACCGATTCGCCGTTACAGATGAAGGCAAGCGGATTCGTGACAGGCGCATCGGGCCTCGGGCACGTCGCGATCACGACGCGTCAGCCGGAAGCGATGCAGGCGTTCTGGAAAAAGGTATTCGACGCGCGCCTGTCCGACGAAATCGAGGACAAGATCGACGGCCTCAATCTCGACTTCGCATTTCTGCGACTGAATGAGCGCCACCATTCGCTCGCGACCGCGGCGACGCGCGGGATTCGCCTGAATCCGCTACGCACGCAGATTCACCACCTGAATCTCCAGTGCGCGTCGCTGGACGACGTGACGCAGGCCTATTTGCGGTGCCGGTCGATGGGATACCCGATCGCCAATGCGATCGGCCAGCACCCGAACGACCGCGAGCTTTCGTTCTATGTACAGACGCCGTCCGGTTTCGAGATGGAACTCGGCTGGAACCCGATCGTCGTGGACGAGCGCGCGTGGAGCACGACGACCTACCGCGGGATCAGCCTGTGGGGCCATCGCCCGGAGAACCTGACGTTGCGCGCCCGGCTGGGCCGCGCGCGTCGTGCGTTCGCGTCGCTGCTGCATCCGGAATTCATCATCCAGGGAGACCAAACATGAGCGTAGTGCAACAGGACGATGCGTGCGACGTCGCAATCGTGGGGCTGGGGCCGACCGGCCTGGTGCTCGCACACCTGCTCGGCCAGGCGGGCCATCGCGTCGTCGTGCTCGAGCGCGAACCGGTGTTTTACGGTAATGCCCGCGCTGTTTATACCGACGACGAATGCATGCGGATCTTTCAGCATCTGGCGGTGGCCGACGAACTGCAGGCGCGCATGATGATGGAAACGCCGGTGCAGCTCGTGCGCCCCGACGGCACGCCGATCACGCAGTACATGCCGCGCAAGCGACCGCTCGGCTGGCCGATCATCAATTTCTTCTATCAGCCGTATCTCGAGACGACGTTGTCCGACACGCTGTCGCGCTATCCGAACGTCACGATCCGGCGCGGGCGCGAAGTCGTCGATTTCTCGCAGGACGCCGACCGTGTCGACATCGTGCACCAGGCCACGCGCGATGCGCGCTTCAGCGAAGCCACGGATGCGCGTACGCGCTTGAGTGCGGAACCCGATGTGCAATCGCTGCGGGCGCGGTACATGGTCGGAGCGGACGGCGGACGCAGCATCGTGCGCACGCGACTCGGCATCGACATGGCCGGCAAGAGCTTTCCCGAACCGTGGCTCGTCGTGGATATCGAGCGCAAGCCCGGTACGGACGCACTGCGCCACCTGCCGTACTTCAATTTCGTCGTCGACCCGAAGCTGCCGGTGGTGAGCTGCGTGCAGCCCGACAAATTCCACCGCTTCGAATTCATGCTGATGCCCGGTGAAACGAAAGAGAACATGGAGCGACCGGAGACGGTGCGCGCGTATCTGTCCCGGTTCGTCGATCCGGACCAGTTCGTCGTCAAGCGCAAGCTCGTCTATACGTTCAATGCGCTGATCGCGGCCAAATGGCGGGTCGGCCGCGTGATGCTCGCGGGCGACGCGGCGCACATGACGCCGCAGTTCATGGGGCAGGGTGCCAGTTCCGGCGTGCGCGACGCGTACAACCTCGGGTGGAAGCTTGACCTCGTGCTGCGCGGCGCCGCCGGCGACGCACTGCTGGACACCTACCAGTCGGAGCGCCACGCGCACGCCAAGGCGATGATCGACGTGTCCGTGCTGTTGAAGAATGTCGTGTCCGTACGCAATCCGCTGGGCACGCTCGTGCGCGACACGTCGCTCGCGGTCATCCGGATGATCCCGCCGTTCAAGCGCTGGTTTCAGGAGGGCGGTTTCAAGCCGGCGCCCGTATACAAGAAGAACGCGTACATCGGGCTGCCGCGGCGCCGCCGCAATGGCCCGGAGGGGGCGCTGGCCCCACAACCCGAAGTGCGCCGGTTCGACGGCGCGAGGCAGCGGATGGACGACGTGCTCGGGCGCGGATTTTCGCTCGTTGGCCTGAACGTCGATCCGTCCCGGTATCTGGATGCCGCGTCTGCTGAAGTGCTGCAGGCGTTGTCGGTGCGGTACGTCACGCTCTATCCGTACGGAGGACGTCCGCAGGGGCTCGACGGTGTCGAGCGCGACAACCGCAACGGTGGCGCACCCGAGGTCGAGGACATCGACGGCAACATGATCGCGTGGTTCGCGAAGGCGGGGTTTCGCGACAAGGCCGTGGCGATCCTCAGGCCGGACCGGTTCGTATTCGCCGTCGTACCCGTGACCGAACTCGATCGCACGGTGACGCGCCTGCGCGACCAGCTCGGCGTGCCGAATACCCGCGGCGGTACCCGTTCGGTCGTGCCGGCCGATGCGGCGTCGTTCGCCAGGGCTGCCTGAATTTCGACTCTCTCATTCCGTCAATCATGTGTCCATTACCCGATGTTTCCCGTATTCATGCCGCCGCCGACGCGCTGCGCAATGCGCGCGCGACGCGCACTCCGGTCGAGCCGATTGCAGAGCGGTTCGGCATTGCCGGGCTCGCTGCCGCCTATGCGGTAGCCGAGGCGAACACGGCGGCGCGAACCGCTGCCGGCGCGCGCATCGTCGGCAGGAAGATTGGATTGACATCGCTCGCGGTGCAGCGGCAACTTGGCGTCGACCAACCTGACTTCGGCGTGCTGTTTGACGACATGGAGTATCTCGACGGAGACGACGTGCCGATGGATCGCTTGCTGCAACCGAAGATCGAGACCGAGGTCGCGTTCGTCGTCGGTCGCGATCTCGACGACGACGCACCGAGCTACAGCCGCGTCGTGTCGTCGCTGGCCTATGCGTTGCCGGCGCTCGAGATCGTCGACAGTGCAATCGCCGATTGGCGGATCACGCTCGAGGACACCGTCGCCGACAACGCGTCGTGCGGCGCGTACGTGCTCGGTCATCAGCCGGTGTCGCTCGGCCGGCTTTCGCTCGGCGAGCTCGGCATGACGATGACGAGGCACGGCGACGTCGTCTCGACCGGCGTCGGTGCAGCCTGCCTTGGTCATCCGTTGCGCGCGGTCTATTGGCTCGCTCGTACGATGGCGCGTCATGGACAGGGGCTGCGCGAAGGTGACGTGATCCTGTCCGGTGCGCTTGGCCCGATGGTGGCGGTGGCGAGCGGGGACACGATTCACGCGCAAATCGGCGCGCTCGGCAGCGTGCATTGCCGCCTCGTCAAAGGAGCCGCTCGATGAGCAGGAAACTCAAGGTTGGCATCATCGGCAGCGGCAACATCGGCACGGATCTGATGATCAAGATCATGCGGCACGGCGGACATATCGAGATGGGCGCGATGGTCGGGATCGACGCCGCGTCGGACGGGCTGGGGCGTGCAGCCCGGATGGGCGTCGCCACGACGCACGAAGGCGTCGAGGGGCTCGTGCGGATGCCCGCATTTGCCGACATCGACATCGTGTTCGATGCGACGTCGGCGTCGGCCCACGCGCACAACGATGCGTTCCTGCGCGCGATCAAACCCGGCATCCGCGTGGTCGACCTGACGCCGGCGGCGATCGGTCCGTACTGTATTCCGGTGGTCAACGGCGAGCGCCATCTGGATGCACCCAACGTCAACATGGTGACGTGCGGCGGACAGGCGACGATCCCCATGATCGCGGCGGTGTCGCAGGTCGCCAACGTCCACTACGGCGAGATCGTCGCATCGATCTCGAGCCGGAGCGCGGGACCGGGCACGCGTGCCAACATCGACGAGTTCACCGAGACGACGGCGCGCGCGATCGAAACGGTCGGCGGCGCGGCAAGAGGCAAGGCGATCATCGTGCTCAATCCTGCCGAGCCACCGCTCATGATGCGCGATACGGTGTACACGCTGAGCGATTTCGCCGACGAAGCGCGCATCGAGGCCTCGGTCGCGCGGATGGCGGACGCGGTGCGGTCGTACGTGCCGGGCTACCGCCTGAAGCAGCGCGTGCAGTTCGATCGCATCGAATCCGATCGGCCGATTCGCATTCCGGGTGTCGGCGAACGCATGTCGGGCCTCAAGACTTCGATCTTCCTCGAAGTCGAGGGGGCCGCCCACTATCTGCCGGCCTACGCCGGCAACCTCGACATCATGACGAGCGCGGCCCGGGCGATGGCCGAACAGGTCGCCGCCCGCATGCTGCGCGACGCAACGTGAGAACGCCGCCCATGGACAAGAAGGTCTATATCTCCGACGTGACGCTGCGCGATGGCAGCCACGCGATTCGTCACCAGTACAGCATCGCGCAGGCGCGGCAGATCGCGACGGCGCTCGATGCCGCGCGGGTCGATTCGATCGAAGTCGCGCATGGCGACGGCCTGCAGGGCGGCAGCTTCAACTACGGTTTCGGCGCACATGCCGACCCGGAATGGATCGCGGCCGTCGCCGAGGTCGTCACCCATGCGAAGGTCGCCACGCTGCTGCTGCCCGGTATCGGCACCGTGCACGATCTCCGCGCCGCGTACGACGCGGGCGCACGCATCGTGCGGGTCGCCACGCATTGCACGGAAGCTGACATTTCCCGCCAGCACATCGAATTCGCGCGTGAACTCGGCATAGAGGCCGTGGGCTTCCTGATGATGAGTCACATGCACACGCCAGCCGGACTGGCCGAACAGGCGAAGCGGATGGAAAGCTATGGCGCGACCTGCTGCTACGTCGTGGATTCCGGCGGCGCGATGAACATGAATGACGTGCGCGATCGCGTCCGCGCGTTCAAGGATGTGCTGAAACCCGGCACCGAGGTGGGCATTCACGCGCACCACAACCTGAGTCTCGGCGTAGCCAACTCGATCGTCGCGGTCGAGGCAGGGTGCGATCGTGTCGACGCGAGCCTGGCGGGAATGGGAGCCGGGGCAGGGAACGCACCGCTCGAGGTATTCGTCGCGGCAGCCGAGCGTCTCGGCTGGCGTCACGGCACGGATCTGTACCGGCTGATGGATGCGGCGGACGATATCGTGCGGCCGCTGCAGGACCGCCCGGTGCGCGTCGACCGGGAGACGCTTGCACTTGGTTATGCCGGCGTGTATTCCAGCTTTCTGCGTCATGCCGAACTGGCTGCCCGGAAATATGATCTCGCTACGGTCGATATCCTCGTCGAACTGGGGCGGCGCGGCATGGTGGGCGGTCAGGAAGACATGATCGTCGACGTGGCGCTGGATCTGTCGAACGCCCGGGACGCCTCCCGAGCGGCGACGTAGGTAGGCGGCGTTTCGATACCGAAACGACACGCTTGAAAGATATTTCGTCATCCATATCATATGTTTCATGCCGGAGCTGATCGTGCACCGAATCGACGTCCATCATCATTTCGTTCCGCCGGCCTATCGCGATGCGATGTCGAGGCAGGGCATACAGAAGGTCGCCGGCGCGGCATTGCCGGAATGGCATCCGCAAGCGTCGCTAGACGTGATGAACGAGAACGGCATTCAGGCGGCGCTGCTGTCGATCTCGGCGCCGGGTGTGTATTTAGGCGACCTCGAAGCAGCGCGCACGCTCGCACGTCAATGTAACGAATCTGCGGCGCAGCTATGCGATGCGCATCCCGGCCGCTTCGGTTCGTTCGCGGTGCTGCCGATGCCGTTTACCGAACTGGCTTGTGCGGAAGCCGTTCACGCGCTCGACGTGCTGAAAGCGGACGGCGTCGTGCTGCTGGGTAGTACGGAAGGAAAGTTTCTCGGGTCGCCGGAATTCGACGAGTTGATGGCCGAGCTCGATCGCCGCCAGGCGGTCGTGTTCGTGCACCCGAACCTGCATCGGACGAGCGAGTCGCTCGGGCTCGGTGCGCCCGGCTTCCTGATCGAGTTCCTGTGCGATACGACGCGCGCGGCGGTCAACCTGATGCTGACGGGGACGCTGGAGCGTTACCCGAACATTCGCTGGATTCTCGCGCACGCAGGCGGATTCCTGCCTTACGTCGCGTGGCGCGTGTCGCTGGCCAACCTGATGCCGGAATACCTTTCGGCGCTACCGGCCGGCGCGCTCACTTACATCAGGCGCTTTCACTTCGACACGGCACTGTCGCCTGCCGCGTATCCGCAGGCCGCGTTGCGCGAACTGGTCGAGCCGTCACAGGTCCTGTTCGGCAGCGATTTCCCGTTCGCGCCGGCGCCGGTGACCGCGATGCAGCGCGATACGTTGGAACGGTCGCCTGTCTGGGACGCCCACGCGCGCGCCGGCATCGAGCGCGGCAACGCGCTGCGCCTGTTCCCGCGCTTGGCCGGCGATGCGGAGCGCGTCGCCACTAAGCCGCCGCACGACAGCGGCCCGTTGACTTCGCTCAGGCGCGCGGCGGCCGGCGCGAGCGTCCGGTTGATCGACCGGCTCAGAGACCGCTGAATCCCGTTTCGTCCGGAACCCCGAACGCGCATGCCTGGCGGATGACCTCCGCCCGGCGGTGACGCATGCCGCCGTTTCGCCGGTGGCGCCTTTCTGCACATCACAACAAATGGAGACAACATGAAACATACGAGCGCGGCCATTCTTCTGTCGATCTCGGCGATATCGTGCGCCCATGCACAATCGGCGGGTCAGTGGGTCATGAACGCTGGATGGCTTCACATGGCACCGCAGGATTCGAGCGAACCGTTGACGGTGAATGCACTCGGACGCTCGAGCACGGTGGCGGGCAGCGGCGCGAGCGTGGCGGATACGGATACGTTCGCGTTGACGGCAACCTATTTCGTCACGGATCACATCGCGCTCGAGACGATCCTGGGCATTCCACCGAAATTGCATCTGAGCGGCACCGGCTCCCTGTCGTCACTCGGCGAACTGGGGACGGCTCGCGCGTGGAGCCCGGCGATTCTTGCGCAGTACCATTTCGGCGAACCGTCGGCCCGTTTTCGTCCGTACGTCGGCGCGGGCCTGACTTATGTGTGGTTCCGGGACGTACAACTGAGCAACAAGGTTGCAAGCGGTGCATTCCTGTATTCGCCGACGCTCGGCAACCGTCTTGAAGGCCCCACGTCGGTGACGCTGAGCCACTCGTTTGCGCCGATCGTCAACGCCGGGCTGACGTACAACATCGATTCGCACTGGTCGGTGGGCGTGTCGGTCGCTTACGTGTGGCTGTCGACGAAGGCCGACCTGAGCACGCGATCGGCGGTCGGAACCGTGACGAGTTCGACGCGGATCAAGATCGATCCGATCACGACCTTCGTGTCGTTGGGGTATCGGTTCTGAACGGGATAAAGCGGCGAGCGCCCATTTGTCGGTCAGCCCCCGTGTCCGGATCCGGCTGCGTCGGACGGTTTTCGGTCTGATTGCAACGTTCGCCCGGCTTTCCGTGTACCGTTGCCCTCGGTTACCCAGGCATCATCGCAGGGCGCGATGGCGGATATCTTCGCCCGGCAGTCGATGGTGGTTTGAGCGCACGGATTCCCTTCTCCCGTTGCGTCGTCGTCTTCAAAAGTTTGGCGTGGATCGGCGAGCAGAGGACGGATCGATTAGTTAGATGAAATGGCGGGAGCGGTTGTCCTTCGAGTTCCGGCGTCAGTTGGCATCGATCTCGATCGCCGGAGACGATCACGCGCAGGTAAAGAGGTGGGCTCGTTCGAGTCGATACGCGCGTTGGCATCGGTTCGGCCCCGTTGCCTCGATCAATGGGTAGCGCGTTGAAAACGAATCCGAACCGCTGATCCGCCGAGCGCGCGCGCTTGCGCCGCAGCATACGCCGGTTCCAATGATGCCGATTTCCATGGTGGATACCGCGTTCAAGACTGTTTCATCGGCCCGCCGTGTCATGCGAGATGGAATTTCTTCCGGAGGCTCGCATCGACCGGGCCGGCCGGCATGAAGCGCCGCAACTTGCGCAGCAGCGACGCCTCGCCGTTGGGTGTATGCCGCATCCGCCATGCGCCGAGCGCCGCGTCGACGATGGTGGCGGCCACGCCCTCGGGATGCGGCGCGGCTTTCACGCTGTCGACGACGGCACGCGACGCAAGCGTGCGCTCGCGGTCGTAATCGGCAATCGGCGCGCCGGCCTGCGGCGCATTGACGTCCAGGTTGGTCCGCGTAAACGACGGCTCGACCAGCGTCGCGCGAATGCCGAACTGGCGCAGCTCGTGATCGAGCGACTCGGTCAAACCTTCCACCGCATGTTTGGATGCCGAATAAAGCCCCATGTACGGCGCCGGCAGGAAGCCGAGCACCGAGCTGACATTGACGATCCGGCCGCGCCGTTGCGCCCGCATGTGCGGAAGCACCGCATGGACCGTACGCAGGATGCTGAATACGTTGGTGTCGAACAGGGCCGCTGCCTCGTCCACCGACGTTTCCTCCACCGCGCCGATCAGGCTCATGCCCGCATTGTTCACGAGCACGTCGATACGCGCGGCGCGGTCGATGATCGTCTGGATTCCGGATCGAACGGACGCGTCGTCACGCACGTCCATCTCGATCAGCTCGACGCCGGCAACCGGCGCCGTTCGCGTGATGCCGCGCACGGTGCCGAACACGCGGCAGCCGCGTTTGGCGAATCGTTCTGCGGCGGCGCGCCCGATGCCCGACGACACGCCGGTCACGACGACAACGGTGGAATTCGACATGGCTGTTTCCTTCGATACGGTGAATGGGGCGGGGTAATCAATCGCGCGCGTCCAGCGCGGGCTGAAGTGCAGTCTCGCCGGGCGCTGCCGGTTCACGGCCGTGGCGGGCCGCGGAGGCAGGGTCGGGCCGGATCCTGAACCAGATCGCATACATCGCCGGCAGGAACATCAGCGTGAGGATCGTCCCGGCGAACGTGCCGCCGATCAGCGTGTACGCGAGCGTGCCCCAGAACACCGAATGCGTGAGCGGAATGAACGCGAGCACGGCCGCCATCGCGGTGAGAATCACCGGGCGCGCCCGCTGCACGGTCGCTTCGACGACCGCGTGGAACGGATCCAGCCCCGCCTGTTCGTTCTGGTGAATCTGGCCGATCAGGATCAGCGTGTTGCGCATCAGGATCCCCGACAGCGCGATGAGGCCGACCAGCGCATTGATGCCGAACGGCTGCCGGAACAGGATCAGCGTGGGCACCACGCCGATCAGGCCGAGCGGGCTCGTCATGAACACCATGACCATCGCGGAGATCGAGCGCACCTGGAAGATGATGATGACGAGCGTGACCGCCAGCATGATCGGGAAGAGCGGCAGCATCGCCTTCGTGGCCTTGCCGGATTCCTCGATGGAGCCGGCTTCCTCGATTCGATAGCCGCTCGGCAGCGCGGCGACGATTGGCTGAAGCTGCTTCGTGATCGCGGCCGACACGTCCGGCGGCTGCAGGCCGTCGGCGATGTCGCCGCGCACCGTGAGCGTCGGCACGCGGTCGCGCCAGCGCATGATCGGCTCTTCCATCCGCACGTCGACCTTGCCGACCTGCGACAGCGGGATGCGCTGCCCGTTCGCGCCGGCGAGCGTGAAGTCGTCGAGTCGCGCCGGGTCGAGACGCGCATCGCCGCCCGAGCGCGCGATCACCTGCACGGTCCGGATATCCTCGCGCACCGCGGTAACGGGCACGCCGGTCAGCAGGAACTGCAGCTGCTGAGCGACCGCGCTGGAGGTCAACCCGACTGCCTGCAGGCGGTCCTGCTGCAACGTAAAGTGCAGCGTCGGCGCGCGCGTGCCCCAGTCGGCATTGACCGTGCGCATCATCGGGCTGCCGTTCATCACACGCTCGACATCGGTCGCGATGCCGCGCAGCGTGTCCGGATCGGGGCCCGTGATCCGGTAGGCCACCGGGAACGGCGAATACGGGCCGAACACGAGCTGCGTCACGCGCACGCGCGCTTCGGGCGCGAGGCCGTCGGCGATGGCCCGCCGCAGGCGCGCCTTCAACGCGTCGCGCTCGTCCTGGCTGTCCGTGCGGATCACGATCTTCGCGAACGACGGATCGGGCAGTTCCGGCCCCATCGCCAGATAAAAGCGCGGCGCGCCCTGGCCGACGTACGCGGTGACGATCCGCGCTTCCTTCTGCTTCGCGAGCCACGCCTCGACCTTCGACGTGGCGGCGCTCGTTTGCGAAATCGACGCGCCGTACGGCATCTGCACCTCGATCAGCACTTCGGGGCGATCGGAGATCGGGAAAAACTGTTTCTTGACGACCGCCATGCCGAGAATCGCGAGCACGAAGAGGGCGACGACCGAACCGGCGACGAGCCATTTGCGGGCGATCACGCGCGTCAGCAGTTGCCGGAAGCGGTTGTAGCGGGGCGTGTCGTAGATCGCATCGTGACCGCCTTCGAACTTCCTGAAGTTCGGCAGCATCTTCACGCCGAGATACGGCGTGAATGCGACGGCGACGACCCACGATGCGATCAGCGCGATCCCGACGATCCAGAACATGTTGCTGGTGTATTCGCCCGCGGTGGAGCGCGCGAAGCCGTTCGGCATGAAGCCGACCGCGGTGACCAGCGTGCCGGCCAGCATCGGCGCGGCCGTATGGCTCCACGCATACGCCGACGCGGCCACGCGGTCGTAGCCTTCCTCCATCTTCACGACCATCATCTCGATCGCGATGATCGCGTCGTCGACCAGCAGCCCGAGCGCGAGGATCAGCGAGCCGAGCGTGATGCGGTCGAAGTTCTTGCCGGTGGCGGCCATCACGACGAACACCACGGCCAGCGTCAGCGGCACGGCCGCGGCGACGACGAGGCCCACGCGCCAGCCCATGCTGACGAAGCTCACCAGCATCACGACGAGCAGCGCGGCGAAGAACTTGATCATGAACTCGTCGACGGCCGAGCTGATGTTCACCGACTGGTCGGTGACCTTGGTCAGGCTCATGCCGAGCGGCAGCGCCGCGTTGATCGCGCCCACTTCGCGGTCCAGCGCGCGGCCAAGCTCGAGCCCGTTCCAGCCGTCGCGCATCACGACGCCGAGCAGCAGCGCGGGTTCGCCGTTGTTGCGAATCAGGAACGTGGACGGGTCTTCGTAGCCGCGCTCGACGGTCGCGATGTCGGACAGTTTCAGCGTGCGGCCCTGCGCGACGATCGGCGTGTCGCGAATCTTCTGCAGCGTGTCGAATGCGCCGTCCACGCGAATGAAGATCTCCGGCCCGCGCGTCTCGACGGAGCCGGCCGGCGTCAGCAGGTTCTGGCCGTTGAGCGCGGCGAACACGTCCTGCGGGCTCACGCCGAGCGTCGCGAGCCGGTCGTGCGACAGCTGCACGTAGATGCGCTCCGCCTGTTCGCCGATGATGTCGACCTTCTTCACGCCCGGCACATGCAGCAGGCGCTGGCGCTGCGTCTCCGCATCGCGCACCAGCAGGCGCTGCGGTTCGCCTTTGGCCTTCAGCGCGAACAGCGCGAACGTGACGTCCGCGTATTCGTCGTTGACCAGCGGGCCGATCACGCCGGCCGGCAAATCGTTCGCCACGTCGCCGATCTTCTTGCGCGCCTGATAGAACTGCTCCTGCACCTCGGACGGCGGCGTGCTGTCGAGCAACGTCAGCGTCGTGAACGCGAGGCCGGGGCGCGTGTAGGTTTCGCTGCGGTCGTACCAGCGCAGCTCCTGCATGTGCTTTTCGATCTTTTCGGCTACCTGGTCGTGCATTTCCTGAGCGGTCGCGCCCGGCCATGCGGTGACGATGGTCATCACCTTGACGGTGAATGCCGGGTCTTCCGCGCGGCCCAGCTTGAAGAACGACACGAGCCCCGCGAGTGAAATCAGGCAGATCAAAAAGAGCGTGATCGCACGCTCGCGCACCGCGAGCGCCGACAGGTTGAAGCGGCGCTCGCTCATGGCTGTGCCCCTTCGCGCGCGACCGTGGTGGCCTGCGCGGCCACGCGAACCGCTTCGCCGTCATGCAGCAACTGCGCACCGAGCGCGACGACCCGCTCGCCTTGCTTGAGTGCGCCGGACACGCGCGCGCTGTCGTCGTCCAGATGCTCGACCGTGACCGGCCGCCATCCCACCTTGGCCGGATCGCCTGCAACGACCCACACGCCGGGCCCTTTACCTCCGTCCAGCAGCGCGCCGATCGGCACCTGCAGGCCGGCTTGCGGCGTCGCGCGTGCATCATCCGGTATGCGGATCGTGACGGTCGCGCCCAGCGGTGCGGCGGCCAGCGTACCTTGCAGCACGTAGCGCGCTTCGAAAGTACGCGTTCGCGCATCCGCGGTATCGGAGAGCTGGCGCAGCGTGGCGGGGACACTCGAGCCCGGCTTGCCGAACAGCTCGGCCTGCGCCACGGAGCCGATCGCGGGGCGCAGCGTTTCCGGCAACTGGATCACGGCTTCCCGGCTGCCGGCGTGCGCGAGCCGCACGACGGGCTGGCCGGCGCTGACGACCTGGCCGGGCTCCGCGAGCGTGTCCATCACGACGCCGTCGCCGTCCGCGACGAGTTCCGCATAGCCGGTCGCATTGCGCGCGACGCCGGCGTCGGCTTCGGCGGCGCTCAGCTGGGCTTTCGCGGCATCGGCCGCTGCCTTGACCTGGTCATAGGCCGATGCCGATATCGCGCCGGTGCCGCGCAGGTCGCGGTAGCGCGCTTCGTCCTCGGCGGTTTGCCGCGCGCGTGCCCGTGCGGCGGCCACCGCTTCGTCGCGTGCGCGCGCCGCGAGCTTCAGGTCGACGGGATCGATCCGCATCAGCGGCTGGCCGCGCCGGACGGTTTGCCCGGTATCGACGAGACGCTCCAGCACCTTGCCGGACACCCGGAACCCGAGGTCGCTCTGCACGCGTGCAGCGACGGTTCCGGTAAACGAGCGGGACGCTGGCGCGGCCGCCTGCACGATGGCGGTACGCACGAGCGGCGCCTCCGTGCGCGGATCGGAAGACTCCTTTCCGCTGCAGGCGGCTAGTGCGAGGGGCAGTGCGGAAGCGACTGCGAGGAGAGCGAGGCGACGCCGGACCATGAAAGACCCACTGACGAAGTGATCGGGGCTTTCATTGTGTATCTAGTGACCATAATAGTCAATAGTCACAAATGGTGTCACTTCAGGGGGCGAGGCTGCGGAGCACCAGGCTCGACAACTGCGCGGGTGCGGCATCGGTCGTGTCGAGGTTGTATTGCAGCAGCAGCGGATTCAGGTACGGCCGCATCACGAGGTAGATCGCCGATGCGGTTTCGTCCAGCGGCGTCTTGCGCTCGAACTCGCCGCTTTGCCGGCCCGCCTGCAGCACCTCCTGCAGCAGCTTTTGCACGCGCGCCTCATAGGCCTGCACCGACTGCCAGTTGCCGGTGGCGGCCGACGCGGCAATGTCGTACAGCTTGCGGTCGCGGAAGAACAGCCGCAGGCTCGCTTCGGTAAAGACCTTGAACATGCGCCGCAGCTTTTCGGTGGGCCGTTCCGCTTCGGCGACGGCGGTGCGCACGTCGGTTTCGATTTCGTGCAGGCAGTTCGCGCAGATCATCTCGCCGATCGCCTGTTTCGACTCGAAGAACTTGTAGATATAGGCCTTCGAGAAACCGATGGCCTTCGCGAGGTCGGATACGGTCGTCTTTTCATAGCCGTACCGGCTGAAGTGCTCGGTGGCGGCGGCCACGATCTGATCTCGCACGTCGTGATCGGCCGGGCCGCGCGCGGGAGCGGGGGAAGCGGTGTTTTCTTTCATGGGTTGCGGCTGGCAGGGATGGACAACGAGTGACTATTTGGTATTATAGTCACTACCTGATCTTTGCTAAAACCGTCATGCTACCGAAACCCATCGTTGCCGCGGTGCTTGCCGCGCTCCTGTCGGCGGGATGTGCCGTCGGTCCCGACTACGTGCATCCGGACATCGCGATGCCGCAGCGTTTCCAGGGCCAGCGTGCCGTGGAGCAGCGGCACGCGGCGGCCGAAGCGGAACTCGCGACCTGGTGGACAGGCTTCGGCGATCCGCAGTTGACCCGGTTCGTCACGCTCGCGCTCGCGCAGAACCTCGATCTCGCGCAGGCCGCGGCACGCGTCACACAAGCGCGTGCGGGGCTCGGTGCGGCCAATGCGGCGCTGCTGCCGTCGGGCAACGTGACGGGTCAGGCCGCGCGCGTCTACCAGTCGGTCGAAACGCCGTTGGGGCGCGTGCTGAATTCCACGCCCGGTTTCGACCGTCACGGCAGCGACTACGAGGCCGACTTCAGCGCGAGCTGGGAGGTGGATGTGTTCGGCGGCTTGCGCCGCGGGCGGGAAGCCGCGCTCGCCGACTATCAGGCCTCCGAAGCGGCGGCGGTCGCCACGCGCCTTGCCGTGGCCGCTCAGACAGCGGACATCTACATCACGATTCGCGGGTTGCAGGGCCGTCTGAAGGTCGCGCGGCATCAGGTGCAGACCGAACAGGATCTGTTGTCGACCATCAATCTGCTGTATGGAAAGGGGCTCGCGGCGGAGCTTCAGGTCAGGCAGGCCGAAGGTGCGCTCGCTCAGGTTCGTGCAACGGTGCCGGTACTCGAAGCGGCGCTGGACACGGCGATGAATGCGCTCGACGTGATGCTCGGCTCGCAACCCGGTACGTATCGCGCGGAATTGCTCGACGGCGGCGACGTGCCGGCTCCACCGCGGATCGCGGCGACGGGCACGCCGGGCGAACTCCTCAGGCGTCGGCCCGACCTGATCGTCGCCGAGCGGCGCCTTGCGGCGTCGAACGCGCGCATCGGCGTGGCGATTGCCGAGTACTACCCGAAGTTCTCGCTGAGCGGGTTGATCGGCAGCGCGACGACGATGGGCGCGGGCAACCTGTTCGCCGGCGGCGCGAACCAGGCTGCCGGCGTGCTCGGCCTGCGCTGGCGTTTGTTCGACTTCGGGCGCATCAATGCGCAGATTGCCGACGCCAAAGGGAAGGATGCCGAAATGCTGGCCGCGTATCGGCTCGCGGCGCTGCATGCGACCGAGGACGTCGAGAACGCGTTCTCGGCACTCGTCAAACGCGACGAACAGGCGGCCGTGCTCGCCGACGGCGTCGAATCGCTCGGCCGCGCGAGGGCCGCGTCGTTCGCGGCGTACCAGAAAGGCGTCGTCAGCCTGATCGAGGTGTTGCAGGCCGATGAAAGCCTGCTGCGCGCTTCGGACGAGCGCGTGCAGGCAAAAACGGAAGCGGCCCGGGCGTCGGTGGCGGCGTTCAAGGCGCTCGGCGGAGGATGGCAAGGGCCGGCGCCTGAGGCCGTCGCCGGTCGATAACGGCCGTACGTGCCGACGCGTTGGCGGGGCATGACGTCGTCGTCACTGTTCTTTGTGCGATGCGTGCTCTGGACCATGTGGCCCAAGCGAATGGCATGCGCGGAAAGCCGCTCACTCACCCGTCGGGATCTGCTCGATGCTGCCGCGCCGTGCATCGCCGAGAAGGGACCGGCGGCATCGCGCGTCGAGGACATTGTGGTGCGCGCGGGGTACACGCGCGGCGCGTTCTACTCGAACTTCGGGATTAAGCAGGAGCGATTCATCGAACTGCTTCGCGTCAAGCATCGCGACATTCAAGACAATCTGGAGACGTTACTGCAGGATGCCGCGGTATCGTCCGAGCTGTTCAACAGCAGTTCGCTTTGCTGTATGCACGCTGCCATTCGAGCAACGTCGACCAAGTCGTTTGGGCCGAGACCCGCCTGCAGGCAGGGCGCGATGTGTCCTTGCGCGAGCATGTGGAGGCCATGTGTGTTGAACGACGCGACATGATTGCGCGCTTCCCGGATCACGGAGGCGAGCATCGCAGCACAAGAGCAGCGGCCCGGTCCGCCGATCGTGCGCTTATCCTGAGCGCGATCATGGATGGCCTGCGGTACTTGGGGAGATCGCAGTTTCCATGCATGTTTTCGGTTAGAGCGATCTGACGGGGTGCTGGCCAGGCCAAAGCAGGGTGTTGCGAATGACGCGCGCTGAGCAGCGCTCGGCGCGTGCGGCGGACATCCAGGCCCACCAGCGATACATCGTGCCGTACGAAACCTGGCTTCAAAGCATGCGGATCGTGCCGCGGGCATGAGGGCGCCCGACGACACTATGGCCCGGCTTCCGAGCCGGTTTTTTTTGTGTCTGGCGGCAGCTCGGGCTAACTGCGCACGGCTGTAGGGGCGTTGGGGTTTGTGAAGGGGCCGTCTGCGGCATTTAATAGTTTCAGTCAATGGAATGGCGGTTGCGAATCTAAATTTACAATTGAGTGCGACTGGTCCAATGACCGTTCTGAATCGTCTTAAGCGATTCGGAGCACGCATCGAATGTGCGAGCGCGGCGCGAGTGCGTTTAGCGCACGGCGCGATGCCGAGGTGCGTGAAGGTCCGATCAGGCGTCGCGATTTCGCGTTGACCGCTTGATCGTTCCTGGCGCATCAGCCCAAGCCGATGCGAGCAATGTCAGAGCGAGAACCCCTTTCCTGAAGTATGACCATGGCTGAAAACATCGCCCAAACCGTGATCCGCCGCGCCGACTACACGCCGCCGGCCTTCCTCATCGATTCCGTCGCGCTCGAATTCGATCTCGCGCCGGCCCGCACGATCGTCAGGAACACGATGCGCGTGCGCCGCAATCCGGACG
>NZ_JAAGPH010000141.1:0-19471 GCF_017104705.1 Burkholderia sp. Se-20373
CAACCGTGCGAGCCGCGTCGCGAATTCGGTGCCGAGCGCGAGTTGCCGGTGAAACTTCAGGCCGCGCGCGAGCCCGTCGAGCGGTGCGCGGTAATCCGCCAGCGCGAGCGTCGCATCGAACGGCGGCGGCGCCGTGCGGCACGCGTCGCAACGGTATGCGGTAACGCGGCCGGCGTGAGCGCCGCGCAGCGGGGGCGAACGCGATGGCCCGATGCCCAGCGGCAGCGCGCAGACGTCGCAGCGCAGCCGCGCTTCATTCCAGTACGCGGCGTCGCAAGCACCGCAAATCACGGCGTGTGACAAATTGCCGCACAGTGCGCAGCGATTCGGCAGCGCGACCGCGGCGACGCGCGCTGCCAGCGCGCGAACCTGCGACAAAGCGACGCGCATCGTGCGCGGGGCGGAACGGCGGATCATTGCAACACTCCTGACACCCCGCCTCAATGAAGCCTGCGGGGCGAGCGAGTATACTTCGGGCTCTTCGCCAGTGTGCCCGACATGTCCCCAGCTTCGACTTCAACCGGCCGTCCGGCCAATGACGCAAGGCGCCTGCGGCGGATTTTCGACCGCCGTGCCGCCACGTTCGATGCGGTCGCGTTCCTGCCGCGCGAGATCGCGCAGCGCATGAACGAGCGTCTCGAATACATCAAGGTGAGCCCCACAGCCGTGCTGGACGCGGGCTGCGGCCCGGGCGACGACCTGCCGGCGCTGCGCGCGCGCTTTCCCGAGGCGCCCGTCTTCGGCGTCGACCTGTCCGGCGCGATGCTCGCGCGAGCAGGGCAGCGCGAGGTCGAGCAGACGAGCTGGCGCCGCTGGCTGCCGGCCTCGCTCGGCCGCGCACTGGGCCCGCGCGGGCCGCGCGTCACGCAGGCCGATTTCTCCGCGCTACCGTTCCCCGGCGGCGCGTTCGACCTGATCTGGTCGAATCTCGCCCTCCACTGGCATTCGCGCCCGGACGCGGTGCTGCCCGAGTGGCAGCGTGTGCTGCGCGTGAACGGGCTGCTGATGTTCAGCACGCTCGGCCCCGATACGCTGCGCGAACTGCGCGCGGCCTGCGCGGACGCCGAAGCGGCGCTCGGCATGGCGCCGCCCGCCGCACGCGTGATCGATTTCGTCGACATGCACGACCTCGGCGACATGCTCGTCGAGAGCGGCTTCGAGATTCCCGTGATGGATCAGGAAGTGCTGACCGTCACCTACAAATCCCCCGATTCGCTGCTGGCCGACGTGCGCCGCTGGGGTGCCTATCCGTTCGATCGCGACGCGCCGCAGCGCGCGACGCGGCGCTTTCGCGCGGCGCTCGACGACGCGCTGGAGGCCCGCCGGCGCGAGGACGGCACGATTCCGCTGACGTTTGAAGTGATCTACGGCCACGCGTGGAAGGCCGTGCCGCGCACGACCGCCGAAGGGCACGGGATCGTGCGCATCGAGGACATCGGAAAGGGGCGTCCGAAGAATCGGTAAAGCGGTAAAGAGGGGTTTTGTTATGTCTGAAATTAGCGGCGCAAAGCGGGGTCGAATTGGCGCCTAAAATGGCCGGAAAGCTTGTCGCGCTTGGCTCGCGGGCCGATAGTCGCTTGCTTGTGGATGCCATTGAACCCGCCTATAATGCGTCAGCTTGTCGTCCCGGGGTCCCCGCAATACGGGCCGACGAGTCCGATGCAGGCATGCATCGCATGCCATTCGCGTGAGGCGGCGATGGAAGCAGCGAGGGTGTTGGCGGAGACGACGAACGGCGAGCCGGTCCTCGAAGACTGGCTGATGAAACGCAACTGTTCGGCGTCGCCGCGCCAGTTCGTGCTGTTTTATGCGTCGCTCGCGAGCTTCTCGCTGGTGATCGCGACATTGCTGATGTGGCGGGGGGCTTGGCTCGTCATGCCCTTCACCGGAATCGAGTTGCTGGCTGTGGGTGTCGCATTTGCGATCTATGCTCGCCATGCGGTCGATTACGAACGCATCAGGCTGTATCCGCACCGGCTCGTGATCGAGCGGATGGATGCGGAGCGGCTCACGCAGATCGAATTCAACCCGCGCTGGGTGCGGGTCGAGCCGGGTGCGACGCCACGCGATCCGATTCGGCTGGTATCGCGCGGGCAGACCGTCGTGATCGGGCAGCATCTCGCGCAGTACAAGCGTGCGCAGTTCGCCGACGAACTGCGTATATCGCTCAGGCGCTGCGGCTGACGAGGCGCGGGCACCGGCGGATAGGGCCGGTCGCTTGCGACGGGGGAGGGTTTGAATGGAAATTTTGGGTAAGGATGCTATGAAAACAATCAAGCGAGCCCTCGCGGGCGTGCTGGCATGCAGCGGTTTGCTCTTTGCCGGTGCCGCCCTGGCGGTCGGTGATAGCCCGGGCGGCCCCCGTGTCAACGAGATCAACTTTCAGCCGCCTGTCACGAAGATCGCCGAGGAGCTCTACGATCTCCACACGATGATGCTCATCCTGTGTACGGTGATCTTCGTCGGCGTGTTCGGCGTGATGTTCTATTCGATCTTCGCGCACCGCAAATCCAAGGGCCACAAGGCCGCCAATTTCCATGAAAGCACGACCGTCGAGATCATCTGGACGATCGTGCCGTTCGTCATCGTCGTGCTGATGGCGCTGCCGGCGACGAAGGCCGTCGTCGCGATGAAGGACACGACCAACGCCGATCTCACGATCAAGGTCACCGGCTACCAGTGGAAGTGGGGCTACGACTACGTGAAGGGCCCGGGCGAGGGCATCGGCTTCCTGTCGACGCTCAGCACCCCGCGTGACGAAGTGATGGGCAAGAAGCCGATCACCGACACCTATCTGCAGGAAGTCGACAACCCGCTCGTCGTGCCGGTCAACAAGAAGATCCGCATCATCACGACCGCGAACGACGTCGTCCACTCGTGGTACGTGCCCGCGTTCGGCGTGAAGCAGGATGCGATCCCCGGCTTCGTGCGCGACACGTGGTTCAAGGCCGACAAGGTCGGTACGTTCCGCGGTTTCTGTACCGAGCTGTGCGGCAAGGAACACGCGTACATGCCGGTCGTCGTCGAAGTCCTGTCGGATGACGACTACGCGAAGTGGGTCACCGCGCAGAAGGCCAAGCTGGCCAGCGCCGCGGTCGATCCGAACAAGGTCTACACGATGGCTGAACTCGTCGCGCACGGCGAGGAAGTCTACAAGGCGAATTGCGCGGCCTGCCACCAGGTGAGCGGCAAGGGCCTCGGCGCCTTCCCGGCGATGGACGGCAGCCCGATCGTGAACGGCCCGATCGCCGGCCACGTCGAGCGTGTGCTGCACGGCAAGGGCGCGATGCCGTCGTGGGCGTCGCTGTCGGATCTCGACATCGCGTCGGTCATCACGTACGAACGCAATTCGTGGGGCAACCACAAGAACGACCTGCTGCAGCCGAAGCAAGTGGCCGACGCGCGTAACGGCAAGATGCCGGAAGACGCGGCGGGCGCAGCGGCAGCTGCACCGGCGGAAGCCGCTTCGGCACCGGCGCAGGCTGCGTCGGGCGCGGAGCAGCCGGCGGCAGCGGCCTCGGCCGCACTGTCGACGGTCTACTTCGAGACGGGCAAGAGCGTGCTGCCGGCCGACGCGAAGGCGGCGATCGCCGCCGCGGCCGACTATGCGAAGGCACATCCGGACGCGAAGCTCGCGCTGTCGGGCTTTACCGACAAGTCGGGCTCGGCCGACGCAAACGCCGAACTGGCGAAGCATCGCGCACAGGCCGTGCGCGACGCGCTGAAGGCAGCAGGCGTGGCGGAAGACCACATTATTCTCAAAAAGCCGGAAACGATCACGGGCGGGGCTGACGCGAAGGAAGCCCGGCGTGTCGAGATCGGCCCGGCGGCTTGACGTGTCGCTGAGTTAGTCGACGTATTCGCATTAGGAGATTCTCATGTCTAGCATCGGGCACGACGTAGCCGCGGACCACGCGCACGACGACCACGCGCACGAAATGCCGCACGGCTGGCGCCGCTGGCTGTTCGCCACCAACCACAAGGACATCGGTACGCTGTACCTGTTGTTCTCGTTCATCATGTTCCTGTCGGGCGGCGTGATGGCGCTCGCCATCCGGGCCGAGCTGTTCGAACCGGGCCTGCAGATCATGCGTCCGGAGTTCTTCAACGAACTCACGACGATGCACGGCCTGATCATGGTGTTCGGCGCGATCATGCCGGCGTTCGTCGGCTTCGCGAACTGGATGATTCCGCTGCAGATCGGCGCGTCCGACATGGCGTTCGCGCGGATGAACAACTTCAGCTTCTGGCTGCTGCCGGTCGCGGCCGTGCTGCTGGTAGGTTCGTTCTTCGCGCCGGGCGGCGCGACGGCCGCCGGCTGGACGCTGTACGCGCCGCTGTCGACGCAGATGGGCCCGGGCATGGACTTCGCGATCTTCGCGGTCCACATCATGGGCGCATCGTCGATCATGGGCGGGATCAACATCGTCGTGACGATCCTGAACATGCGCGCACCGGGCATGACGCTGATGAAGATGCCGATGTTCGCGTGGACGTGGCTGATCACGGCTTACCTGCTGATCGCCGTGATGCCGGTTCTGGCAGGCGCGATCACGATGGTGCTGTTCGACCGCCACTTCGGCACGTCGTTCTTCAACGCGGCAGGCGGCGGCGATCCGGTGATGTACCAGCACATCTTCTGGTTCTTCGGCCACCCCGAGGTGTACATCATGATTCTGCCGGCGTTCGGGATCGTGTCGCAGGTGATCCCGGCGTTCGCACGCAAGACGCTGTTCGGCTATAGCTCGATGGTGTACGCGACGGCTTCGATCGCGATCCTGTCGTTCATGGTCTGGGCGCACCACATGTTCGCCACGGGCATGCCTGTCACCGGCCAGCTGTTCTTCATGTACGCGACGATGCTGATCGCGGTGCCGACGGGCGTGAAGGTGTTCAACTGGCTCGCGACGATGTGGCGCGGCTCGATGACGTTCGAAACCCCGATGCTGTTCGCGATCGGCTTCCTGTTCGTGTTCACGTTCGGCGGTCTCACGGGCCTGATGCTCGCGATGGCGCCGCTCGACATCCAGTATCACGGGACCTACTTCGTGGTGGCGCACTTCCACTACGTGCTGGTGGCCGGCTCATTGTTCGCGCTGTTCTCGGGCTGGTACTACTGGGCGCCGAAGTGGACGGGCTGGATGTACAACGAGACACGCGGCAAGATCCACTTCTGGGCGTCGATGATCTTCTTCAACCTGACGTTCTTCCCGATGCACTTCGTCGGTCTCGCAGGCATGCCGCGTCGCTACGCGGACTACCCGGCGCAGTTCACGGACTTCAACCAGGTGGCGACGATCGGCGCATTCGGCTTCGGCCTCGCGCAGGTGTACTTCCTGTTCGCGGTCGCGCTGCCGGCCTACCGTGGTGGCGGCGAGCTGGAAAAGGCGTCGGACAAGCCGTGGGATGGCGCTGAAGGCCTCGAGTGGACGGTGCCGAGCCCGGCTCCCTTCCACACGTTCGAGCAACCGCCGCACGTCGAGTAAGTTTCACAGTGCGTTCCGCCGCTGCCTGCCGCGCAGGCAGGCGCGGCGGGCGCCGAACCGAAGTTTCAGATGAACCGGAATCCACAAGAAAGACGAACGCCCGAGCAGATACGCGCGGGCAACAAGCGGCTCGGCCTCATCCTGCTCGTCATCGCCGCCGTTTTTTTTGTGGGTGTCGTGATCAAGCAGTGGTGGCTGTCCACTCACTGATGCAGCAACAGACGCAGTAGCGAGGAAGTTGTCGTATGTCGAAGCCGGAAGAGGGCGCCGTCGATCGCGCGTTCAATCGTTCGATGCTGGTGAAGCTCTTCGTCGTGGCCGGGCTGATGTTCGGTTTCGGCTTCGCGCTGATCCCGATGTATCGGGCGATCTGCCAGATCACCGGCATCAACAACCTGGTGCAGCGCGATGTCAGCGAGCGCGAGGTGAAGAACTCGCAGGTCGACTATAGCCGCACGGTGTCGGTCGAGTTCGATGCGAACGCGCGCGGCCCGCTCGGTTTCAAGCCGGAGCACAACAGTCTCGACGTGCATCCGGGCGAGCTGATGACGATCGTGTACGACGTGACGAACGGGCAGGGCCGGCCGGTCGTTGCGCAGGCGATTCCGAGCTACGCGCCGAAGCAGGCGACGGAGTTCTTCAAGAAGATCGAGTGCTTTTGCTTTACGCAGCAGACGCTGGCCGCGAACGAGTCGCGCAAGATGCCGGTGGTGTTCGTGATCGATCCGAAACTGCCGAAGGACGTGAAGACGATCACGCTGTCGTACACGTTCTTCGAGCTGAATACGCCGGCCACGCCGGCACCGGCGCCGGGCAAGACCGCGGCGCAGGGCGCGGCGAAGCCGGACGCATGACGACGGAGGCGGGGCGATGACGGAGGGCAAGCGGGGCGGATCGTTCGGCCAGGCGCTGAAAGCGGTGCTGTGGTCGTTCTTCGGGGTGCGCAAGCGGCGCGACCTGGAGGCCGACGCGACGCAGCTGAATCCGCTGCACGTGCTGATCGTCGCGTTGTTGGCCGCCGGTTTGTTCATCGGCGTGCTGATCCTGGTCGTGCGTGCCGTCGTGGGCTGAAGCCCGCGGCCAGGAAAGAAGAATGCAGTGCGTGGCGCCACGGCGCCGCGTGCAGGAAGGAGCGGTGGTGGTCACGCCGCGCAAGAAATAAAGCCGGAGCGGTTTCCGGTACACAAATTGGACAGAAGTGGAGAATCAAGCATGAGCGGTCAAAACCAGACCCCGTACTATTTCGTGCCGCATCCGTCGCACCATCCGATCAGTGCGGCCATCGGCCTGCTGGTCATGCTCGGATCGGCGGCGCTGTGGATCAACGGTCACGACTGGGCGCCGTTTACGGCGCTGCTCGGCCTGCTGTGGTTGCTCTTCACGCTGTATCACTGGTTCGGCGACGCGATCGCCGAATCGGAAGGCGGTCACTACGGCAAGAACGTCGACAAGTCGTACCGCTGGAGCATGAGCTGGTTCATCTTCTCGGAAGTCATGTTCTTCGGCGCGTTCTTCGGCGCGCTGTTCTATGCACGTGAAATCGCGCTGCATCAGCTCGGCAGCCTCGACTACAAGCTGATCTGGCCGGATTTCTCCGCCGTGTGGCCGAACGAAGGCCCCGCCGCGCTCGCCGGTCACTTCAAGACGATGGGCCCGTGGCCGATCCCGACGCTGAACACCGCATTCCTGCTGTCGTCGGGCGTGACGCTGACGATCTCGCACCACGCACTGCGTGACGATCATCGCAAGAAGGCGATCGTCTGGCTGGCCGCGACGCTCGCGTTCGGTATCTGCTTCCTGTTCCTGCAAGGCTTCGAGTACTACCACGCGTACAACGAACTGAACCTGACGCTGAACTCGGGCGTGTACGGTTCGACGTTCTTCCTGCTGACCGGCTTCCACGGCTTCCACGTGTTCCTCGGCGGCACGATGCTCGCGGTGGTGCTGGTGCGGATGATCCGCGGCCACTTCAAGCCCGATCACCACTTCGCATTCGAAGGCGCCGCGTGGTACTGGCACTTCGTCGACGTCGTCTGGCTCGGCCTGTACGTCGTCGTCTACTGGCTGTAAATGGAACAACGGCCCGCGCAGCAATGCGCGGGCCGTTTTCATTGGGTCGGCCGGGCAGCGTGACTGCCGGCCTTCACCACCCGAGCGCCGCCGCGACTCAGTCAGGCGGCGCTTTTGCTTGGTGCCGTGGCCGTGCGGCGAAATGCCACAGCGGCCGCGGCGGCGAATCGATCAACGCCCGATCGGCAGGCCGGTCGAATGGATCCAGCCCATCCCGTTCGCGATCAGGATGAGCAGGAACAGCGATACCGACAGCCCGACGCGGGTGGCGAGCGACCAGACCATGCGTTTCGTGTGGCCGCGGTCGTGCATCATGAAGTAGAGCGCCGAGCCCATGCTGGCAATGATGAGGACGAAGGCGATGGGAACGAGTATGTGCATGACACGAACCGGACGACGGCAATTCGAAAGGAAGAGGATAATTATCGCACTTCGCTTGTCGGCAGGTGCCGGGCGGGCCGCATGATGAAGATCCGCTGGCTGCCCGCGTTGCTCATCCTCGTCGTCGTCGCGGTCACGATCCGTCTCGGTTTCTGGCAGCGCGACCGCGCGCACCAGAAGGAAGCGCTGCAGGCGAGCATCGCGCGCTACGAGCAGGCGGCGCCCGTCGACATCGGCGCGCAGCCGATGCCGCTCGCGTCGATCGAGTTCCATCGCGTGCGTGCGACGGGCCGCTTCCTGCCCGAGCAGGCCGTGTTCCTCGACAATCGGCCGTATAACGACCAGCCGGGTTTTTACGTCGTGATGCCGTTTAAACTCACGGGCGGCGGCGTCGTGCTCGTGAACCGCGGCTGGCTGCCGCGCAATGTCGCCGATCGCACGGCGATCGAGCCGTTCGCGACGCCCGCGGGCGACGTCGAGATCGTGGGCATCGCGCGCGCCGACGCGTCGCGGGCGTTCGAGCTCGGCGAAGGCGGGTCGGCCGCGCACCAGAAGATCCGGCAGAACCTGGACGTCGCCGCGTATGCGAAGGAAACGGGGTTGCCGCTGCAGCCGTTCGTGATCCAGCAGACGAGCGACGACGGCGACAAGCTCGTGCGCGACTGGCCGGCGGCGACGACCGGCGTCGAGCGCAATTACGGTTACATGTTTCAGTGGTGGGCGATGGCGGCGGCCGCGCTCGGCTTCGGCCTGTACGCCGCGCGGCGTGCGGCGAAGAAGTCGGCCGGCGCGTGAGCGCCATGCCAGGACGCGGCGCTCGCGCCGCGGGTTCGTTTCGAGAGGTCTGATTTGTCCATGCAATCTCCCCGTCAGGGTTCGGCCGCTGCGCCGATGTCGCCGGCGGCCCGCAAGCGCGGCCGCTGGATGCTCGTGCTGCTGGGTCTCGTGTGCGCCGCACCGATGATCGCGTCGTACTTCACCTATTACGTGATCAAGCCGAAGGGCGGCTCGACCAACTACGGCACGCTGATCGAGCCGCAGCGCCCGATCCCCGCGGATCTGCAGGTAACCGACGAAACCGGCAAGACCGTGCCGCTGTCGTCGCTGCGCGGCGTGTGGCTGTTCGTGATGACCGACCGCAGCGCGTGCGACGAGGCCTGCGCGAAGAAGCTCTATTTCATGCGCCAGATCCGCGTCACGCAGGCGGGCGAGCGGCACCGGCTCACGATGGTGTGGCTGCGCAGCGATGCGGGCGCGATGCCGCAGAAGGTGCTGGACGCGTACCCCGACACGCGCCGGCTCGTCGCCGATCCGGCCGCGGTGGCCGCGTGGCTGCCGGCCGACGCCGGCACGAAGGACAGCGACCACCTCTACATGGTCGATCCGAACGGCAACCTGATGATGCGTTTCCCGAAGGATCCGAACCCCGGCAAGATCAAGTCGGACGTGACGAAGCTGCTGAAGTGGTCGAGCATCGGCTAAGGCAAGACGAGAGGCATTGAACCGATGGCGTATCTACTGCAACTCGGCCTGATCGGCTTCTGCATCGCGCTGCTGCCGTTGTCGTACGTGTGGGTGAAGGCCGACGACAACAAGTTTCGCAAGCTGGTGTGGATCACCACCTTCCTGACGCTCGACCTGGTGATGTTCGGCGGCTTCACGCGGCTGACCGATTCGGGGCTCGGCTGCCCGGACTGGCCCGGCTGCTACGGCACGTCGTCGCCGTTCATCGCGCACGCCGCGATCACGGCCGCGCACCAGGCGATGCCGACGGGCCCCGTCAGCATGTCGAAGGCGTGGATCGAGATGATCCACCGCTATTTCGCGATGGCGATCGGCGTGCTGATCATCGCGCAGGTCGTGATCGCGTGGTCCGCGCGGCTGCGCCGCCGCCCGCTGCACGTGTCGCCGTGGTGGCCGACGAGCCTGCTGCTGCTGATCCTCGTGCAGGGCGCGTTCGGCGCATGGACGGTCACGATGAAGCTGCAGCCGGTGATCGTCACGATCCACCTGCTGCTCGGCCTCACGCTGCTCGGCACGCTCGGCTGGCTCGCGGCGCGGCAAACGCCGCTGCCGGCGCATGACCCCGAAGCCGGCCGCTATCGCGCGGCCGCGCTCGCGGCGCTCGTGCTGCTGGTCGTGCAGATCGCGCTCGGCGGCTGGGTGAGCACCAACTACGCGGTGCTCGCGTGCACCGACTTCCCGACCTGCAACGGCCAGTGGATCCCGCCGATGGACTTCCAGCACGGCTTCCACCTGTGGCGCGCGCTCGGGATGACGAAGGACGGCGAGGCGATCACGCAGGACGCGCTGGTCGCGATCCACTGGACGCACCGCACGTTCGCGTTCGTGGTGGTCGCCTACCTGGTCGCGTTCGCGCTGAAGATGCGCCGCTTCGAATCGCTGCGGCGGCCGGCGAACGGCGTGCTGCTGGTCGTCCTGCTGCAGTTCGTGACGGGCCTGACCAACATCGTGCTGCAGTGGCCGCTGCCGGTCGCCGTCGCGCACAACGGCGGGGCCGCGATCCTGCTGCTGCTCGTCGTCATGTTAAACTTTCGCATCCTTTCAAGCCGCCCCGGCCGTGTCGCGCAGCCTGCGCGCGACGCCGCCCCGGCGTGACCGCCCCCATGCAAAGCACCCTCTCCCAATCGCCCGGTAGCCGGTTTTCGCAGTACATGGCATTGACGAAGCCGCGTGTCACGCAGCTCGCGGTGTTCTGCGCAGTGATCGGCATGTTCCTCGCGACGCCGGGCATGGTGCCGTGGCACGTGCTGATCGGCGGTACGGTCGGCATCTGGCTGCTGGCCGGCGCCGCGTTCGCGATCAACTGCCTCGTCGAACAGAAGATCGACGCGATGATGCGCCGCACCGCGTGGCGCCCGTCCGCGCGCGGCGAGATCACGCCCCCGCAGATCCTGGTCTTCTCGGCCGTGCTCGGCAGCGTCGGCGCATGGACGCTCTATACGTTCACGAACCCGCTGACGATGTGGCTGACGATCGCCACCTTCGTCGGCTACGCCGTGATCTACACGCTGCTGCTCAAGCCGATGACGCCGCAGAACATCGTGATCGGCGGCGCGTCGGGCGCGATGCCGCCGGCGCTCGGCTGGGCCGCGGTCACCGGCGCGGTGCCGGGCGACGCGTGGATCCTCGTGCTGATCATCTTCGTGTGGACGCCGCCGCATTTCTGGGTGCTCGCGCTGTATCGCCGCAAGGATTACGAGAACGCGGGGCTGCCGATGCTGCCCGTCACGCACGGCGAGAAGTTCACGCGGCTGCACATCCTGCTGTACACGGTGATCCTGTTCGCGGTCACGCTGATGCCGTTCATCTCCGGGATGAGCGGGGCCGTCTACCTGACGAGCGCGGTGCTGCTCGGCGCGGTGTTCCTCGCGTATGCGTGGAAGATCCATCGCGACTACTCGGACGAACTCGCCCGCAAGGCCTTCCGCTACTCGATCGTCTACCTGTCGCTGCTGTTCGCCGCGCTGCTCGTCGATCACTATGCACGCCCGCTGCTCGGCGTGTAACCGCACGGTTTGAACGCAATGCTCCAATCACGGTTCGGGCGCCGCGCGCGCCAAGGCTGGATGCTCGCGTGCGCATTCACGGCAGCGCTGCTGCTCGCCGGATGCGACAACGCGCCGAAATTCCAGAATCTCGACATCACCGGCAACACGCAGTTCGGCAGCGATTTCTCGCTGCCCGATACGGCCGGCAAGGTACGCACGCTCGCCGACTTCAAGGGTAAGGCCGTCGTGATGTTCTTCGGCTATACACACTGCCCGGACGTGTGCCCGACGACGATGGCCGAGCTGTCCGAAGCGCTGAAGCAGCTCGGACCCGATGCCGCGAAGCGCGTGCAGGTGCTGTTCGTCACCGTCGATCCGGAGCGTGACACGCCGGCGCTGCTCGGCCAGTACGTGCCCGCGTTCGATCCGTCGTTCATCGGCCTGCGGCCGGCCGACGAAGCGGCACTGAAGAAGGTCACGAAGGATTTCCGCGTGTACTACGCGAAGGTGCCCGGCAAGACGCCCGGCAGCTACACGATGGATCACACGGCCGCGAGCTACGTGTTCGACCGCGACGGCAAGCTGCGCCTGTTCGTGCGCGACGGCCAGGGCCCCGGCCCGTGGGTCCACGACCTGAAGCTGCTGGTCGACTGACCGGCAGCCGCCGGGCGCCCGGCCCGGCGATCACGTGACGGCCGCCTCGCGCCGTCATGTTTTTCCTCTCTCCTCGTTGTTTGCATGCGCCGCCCGTCGGGCGGCGTAGCGGCCTGCGCGCGTATCGCGCAGATGTCGCGCAGGCGTCGCGTTACGGCAGCGCGGGCACGTTGAACCCGGATGCGGCACGCGTGATCCGGAATTCCGTCACGCGATACGTGGCGAGCCCCTCGACGACGAACGGATCGGTATTCAGGATCGCGTCCAGCTCGTCGCGATCGATGCGGGCCGCGAGGATCACGCCGCCTTCGCGCGGCACCTTCGGCCCCGCTGCGATGAAGATGCCCTTGTCGAACTGCGGCTGCAGGAATGCGCGATGGCGTTCGAGTGCGTCGTCGATGCGCTCGAGCGATGCGGTGTAGTGGATGTCGATGACGTACATGGGTGGCCCTCGGAATGGCGCCGGCTCTTCGTGTGCCGGCTGGCCGGTCTTTTTAGCACAGCGGATGCGGACTGTCGCGCCGGCGGCCGCGGTGCGGCGCGGGCACGGGCGGCCTGTCGATCGCCGGTTCGCGGCGCCGGCCGTATTCAAGTTGTAAGCCTCGGTGCCGTAAATGAATGAGCAAGCGTTTGCGCGCGGCAGGCCGTTCGCGCGCAGCGTGCGCATCGACATCGACAAAGGCACGCAGATGAGCAGAATGAGTTTGAACCGCAAGCTGTGGCTCGCGCTTGCGCTGGTATGGGTCGGTCTCCTGGGCGTCGGCGCATGGAGCGCGTACGAGACGCGCGCGACCATGCTCGCCGAACGCAAGGCAGGCATCGCGAATCTCGTCGATTCGGCGGCCGGCATCGTGAAGGCGTATCACGCACTCGCGCAGAGCGGCACGCTGCCGGAGGCCGACGCGAAGCGCGACGCGCTCGCGAGCCTCGCCGCGATGCGCTACGGCGATTCGGGCTACGTGTTCGTGATGGACTCGAAGCCGGTCGTGCTGATGCATCCGACGCTGCCGAAGCTCGTCAACACGCAGGTCGGCGACTATCTCGACCCGGACGGCAAGCCGCTGTTCGTCACGATCCTGAACGCCGCGAAGGAAACCGGCAGCGGCTTCGCCGAGTACCGCGGGCGGCTGCCGCACAGCGAGACCGCCGTGCCGAAGATCAGCTACGTCACGCGCTTCGCGCCGTGGGACTGGAACATCTCGAGCGGCGTGTTCCTGAAGGACATCGACACCCTCTATTACCGGACGCTGCTCGGCCACCTCGCGGTCGTGTTCGTGATCGGCTTCGTGATCAGCGCGGCGATGTTGGTGATCATCCGCAACGTGCGCAGCAGTCTCGGCGGCGAGCCCGACGAAGCGGCCGCGCTCGCGACGCGTATCGCGCAGGGCGACCTGACGCAGCCGGTGCCGGTTCGCGCGGGCGACCGCACGAGCATGATGGCCGCGATGCACGACATGCAGGCACGGCTGCAGGCGACGATCGGCGGGATTCGCCAGTCGGCCGGATCGATCGCGTCGGCGAGCCGCCAGATCTCGGCCGGCAACGACGACCTGTCGCAGCGCACCGAGGAGCAGGCCGCCTCGCTGGAAGAAACCGCCGCGAGCATGGAGCAGCTGACCGCGACCGTGAAGCAGAACGCCGACAACGCGCGGCAGGCGAGCGGGCTCGCGAACAGCGCGTCGGAGATCGCGCGCACCGGGAGCGACGTCGTGAACCGCGTGATCGGCACGATGGGCCAGATCGACGACAGCTCGCGCAAGATCGCCGACATCATCGGCGTGATCGAAGGCATCGCGTTCCAGACCAACATCCTCGCGCTGAACGCGGCGGTCGAAGCCGCGCGCGCCGGCGAGCAGGGCCGCGGCTTCGCGGTGGTCGCGGGCGAAGTGCGCTCGCTCGCGCAGCGCAGCGCGACGGCGTCGAAGGAGATCCGCGAGCTGATCGTCGACTCGGTCGAGCGCGTGCGCAACGGGTCGACGCTGGTCGGCCAGGCCGGCACGACGATGGGCGAGATCCTGCAGGCCGTCGCGCGCGTGACCGACATCATGGGCGAGATCGCGGCGGCGTCCGAGGAGCAGGCGAGCGGCATCACGCAGGTCGGGCGCGCGGTCACGCAGATGGACCAGGTGACGCAGCAGAACGCGGCGCTCGTCGAGGAGGCCGCCGCGGCCGCCGCGTCGCTGCAGGAGCAGGCCGCGCGACTGCGCGATACGGTCGGCGCGTTCCGGGTCGGCGGGCAGGTGGGCGAGCCTGCATTCGAGACAAAGGCGGCCGACCGGGCGGCGGTGGCGTAGCGCGTTCGGGCCGATGCGCGACGCGCATAAACGCAACTAACGGCCGAGTCGTGCCACCCCCGGCAGCACCGCTGCGGTGCATACCCATATGAGCGGGATGTATTTCACTTCCCGCGGATCCTGTGACACCATTTGCCCCTTCCTGCGAGTCGGGGCATACCCGTATCGCGCCCCATTTTAGTCATCCCGTAAGCAAGAAAGCGAGAAACAGATGAAGCGTCGCAGTCTCCTGAAGGTATTTTCCGTGCTGGCCACCGGCGCAGCACTGACGCTGTCGGCAGGCGCGCACGCCGAAGACAAGGTGATCAAGGTCGGCACGGTCGCCGGCCCGGATTCGGAAGTGTGGCAGCTCGTGCAGAAGGTCGCGAAGGAGAAGGAAGGCCTGAACGTGAAGGTCATCGAGTTCAACGACTACGTGCAGCCGAACGCGGCGCTCGACTCGGGCGATCTCGACGCGAACAGCTTCCAGCACCAGCCCTACCTCGACAGCCAGGTGAAGCAGCGCGGCTACAAGCTGGTCAGCGCGGGCCTGACCTACATCTCGCCGATGGGCGTGTACTCGAAGAAGTTCAAGGCGCTGAAGGACCTGCCGCAAGGCGCGAAGGTCGCGGTGCCGAACGATCCGTCGAACGAGAACCGCGCGCTGCTGCTGCTGCAGACGCAAGGCGTGATCAAGCTGAAGGCGGGCGCCGGCACGGGCGGCAACAACGCGACGGTGCTCGACATCGCCGACAACCCGAAGAAGCTGAAGATCTCCGAACTCGACGCCGCGCAACTGCCGCGCGTGCTGTCGGACGTCGACGCGGCCGTGATCAACACGAACTACGCGCTCGCCGCCAACCTGCAGCCGACCAAGGACGCGATCGCGCTCGAATCGCTGACGAGCCCGTATGCGAACCTGATCGCCGTGCGCGCGAAGGACAAGGACCAGCCGTGGGTGAAGAAGCTGGTCAAGGCATACCAGTCGCCGGAAGTGCGGGAATTCATCAAGAAGCAGTTCAAGGGCTCGATGGTCGCGTCGTTCTGAACGCCGCACACCGGATCGCTGAACGAAAAGGCCTGCATCGCGCAGGCCTTTTTCATTGGCGCGGCCGATCGACGACGGCCGCACGGTGTGGCGCGTTCAACGCCGGCTCACATCTCGCCGCGCCGCGAGCAGATCGACATGATCTGCTGGATCGCATAGTTGTCGCGCACGCCCGGCAGCGACTGCACGACGCACTCGTGAAAACGCCGCTCGCGCGGCAGCAGCATCGCGTTGTTGCGATACAGCGCGTCGCACGAGCGCTGGATCAGTTGCGCCGCCGCGCCGTTGCGGCTTTCGCGCAGCGCATTGAGCATGCAGTCGTCGTATTGCGCACTGCCGTCGGTCAGTGCGAATGCCGCACCCGGCAGCGCCAGCGCGACGGCCGCGCATGCGATGGCTCGGATCCCCCGTTTCATGTGCCCTCCGATGGCGTGGACTGGGTCGGCCGACAGCATAACGTAAAGCCGCGAGCGCGGCTGACGCGTTGCGCCGAGGCCGGCGGGAACCCCCGCCGGGCGGGCTTCGCGCGTGCTCGCGCACGTCGGCGCGCGCTTCAATCCGGGGCGCGATGCGAAAGCGTGGAGTCAGGCGGTGGTCTGCGGAAATGGTATCCTCGTGCGTTCGCCGCTGCACGCTTTCCCGGAGCGTGCGCGGGCCGTTCGCCAGCGCGTCGTACGCATGGCGGCGCCCGCCTGACGGCGGCGGGAATCCATCATCCAGAACCGACACAATACGGGGGAGACACACCCATGAAGCGTTTCAAGACTTTCGCGATCCGTTCGATCACGGCCGGCGTGGCCGCACTCGCGCTGGCCGGTGCCGCGCACGCCCAGACCGTCAAGGTGCTGTCGATCGTCGACCACCCGGCGCTCGACGCGATCCGCGACGGCGTGCGCGCCGAGCTGAAGGCGGAAGGTTACGGCGACGACAAGCTCAAGTGGGAATACCAGAGCGCGCAGGGCAACACGGGCACGGCCGCGCAGATCGCGCGCAAGTTCGTCGGCGACCAGCCCGACGTGATCGTCGCGATCGCGACGCCGGCCGCGCAGGCGGTGGTGGCATCGACGAAGAGCGTGCCGGTCGTCTATTCGGGCGTGACCGATCCGGTCGCCGCGCAGCTCGTGAAGGGCTGGGGCCCGTCGGGCACCAACGTGACGGGCGTATCCGACAAGCTGCCGCTCGATCGCCAGGTCGCGCTGATCAAGCGCGTCGTGCCGAATGCGAAGACGGTCGGCATGGTCTACAACCCGGGCGAGGCGAACTCGGTCGTCGTCGTGAAGGAACTCAAGGAGATCCTCGCGAAGCAGGGGATGACGCTGAAGGAAGCGGCCGCGCCGCGCACCGTCGACATCGGCCCGGCCGCGAAGAGCCTGATCGGCAAGGTCGACGTGATCTACACGAACACCGACAACAACGTCGTGTCCGCGTACGAAGCGCTCGTGAAGGTCGCGAACGAAGCGAAGATCCCGCTCGTCGCCGGCGACACCGACAGCGTGAAGCGCGGCGGCATCGCGGCGCTCGGCATCAACTACGGCGACCTCGGCCGCCAGACGGGCAAGGTCGTCGCGCGCATCCTGAAGGGCGAGAAGCCGGGCGCGATCGCATCGGAAACGAGCAGCAACCTCGAGTTGTTCGCGAACACGGGCGCGGCCGCGAAGCAGGGCGTGACGCTGTCGACGGACCTGCTCAAGGACGCGAAGACGGTCATCAAGTAAGCCGCGGCCCGACCGCCGCGCTTGCGGGCCCGATCCGGGCCTGAACGACACCGCCGGACGGGCGGCTCCCACCCGGGGCCGCCCGTTCGCTTCGCCCGGCCGTACACGTCCGGCCGGGAAGCAACAGGATTTCCCCATCATGTCTCTGTTCTCGTTTCTGGGCGCGCTGGAGATCGGCCTGATCTTCAGCCTCGTCGCCCTCGGGGTGCTGATCTCGTTTCGCATCCTCAACTTCCCCGACCTCACCGTCGACGGCAGCTTTCCGCTCGGCGGCGCCGTTGCCGCGACGCTGATCTCGGCCGGCTACGACCCGTTCAGCGCGACCTGCATCGCGATCGTCGCGGGCGCGGTGGCCGGCTTCATCACCGGCTGGCTCAACGTGCGCCTGAAGATCATGGACCTGCTCGCCAGTATCCTGATGATGATCGCGCTCTACTCGGTGAACCTGCGGATCATGGGCCGGCCGAACGTGCCGCTCATCACCGAGCCGACCATTTTCACCGTGCTGCAGCCGGACTGGATGCCCGACTACGTGCTGCGCCCGGCGCTGCTCGCGATCGTCGTCGTGGTCGCGAAGCTCGGCCTCGACTGGTTCTTCTCGTCGCAGCTCGGCCTCGCGATGCGCGCGACCGGCGCGAACCCGCGGATGGCGCGTGCGCAAGGCATCGCGACCGGCCGTGCGACGCTCGCCGGAATGGCGCTGTCGAACGCGCTCGTCGCGCTTGCCGGCGCCTTGTTCGCGCAGACGCAGGGCGGCGCGGATATCTCGATGGGGATCGGCACGATCGTGATCGGGCTGGCCGCGGTGATCATCGGCGAGACGCTGTTGCCGGCACGCCGGCTCGTGCTGACGACGCTCGCCGTCGTGCTCGGCGCGATCGTCTACCGCTTCTTCATCGCGCTTGCGCTCAACAGCGAATTCATCGGGCTGAAGGCGCAGGATCTGAACCTCGTGACGGCGGCGCTCGTCACGATCGCGCTGGTGCTGCCGGCGACGCGCAAGAAGCTGTTCGCGCGCAAGAACGGAGGCGCCTGACATGCTGTCCGCACAAGACCTGAAACTCACGTTCAATCCCGGCACGCCGATCGAGACGCGCGCGCTGCGCGGGCTGTCGCTCGAGATTCCCGACGGCCAGTTCGTCGCGGTGATCGGCTCGAACGGCGCCGGCAAGTCGACCTTCCTCAATGCGGTCAGCGGCGACCAGGCCGTCGATGCGGGACGCATCTCGATCGACGGCACGGACGTCACGCGCAAGGCCGCGTGGGATCGCGCGCACCTCGTCGCACGCGTGTTCCAGGATCCGATGGCCGGCACCTGCGAGGCGCTGACGATCGAGGAGAACATGGCGCTCGCGATGGCGCGCGGTGCGCGGCGCGGCTTCCGGGCCGCGCTCGACCGGCCGTCGCGCGAGCTGTTCCGCGACAAGCTGCGGCTGCTGAACCTCGGCCTCGAGAACCGGCTGACCGACCGGATCGGGCTGCTGTCGGGCGGCCAGCGGCAGGCGGTGAGCCTGTTGATGGCGTCGCTGCGGCCGTCGCGGATCCTGCTGCTCGACGAGCACACGGCCGCGCTCGACCCGAAGACGGCCGCGTTCGTGCTGGAGCTGACCGCGCGCATCGTCGCCGAGAGCAAGCTGACGACGATGATGGTCACGCACAGCATGCGGCAGGCGCTCGACTACGGCGACCGCACGGTGATGCTGCACCAGGGGCAGGTCGTGCTCGACGTGTCGGGCGACGCGCGCAAGGGGCTCGACGTGCCGGACCTGCTGCAGATGTTCGAGAAGGTGCGGCACGAGCAACTCGACGACGACGCGTTGCTGCTCGGCTGACGGGCAGCTGATGGACCGGCGCGGTGTGCAGGATGTGCATCGTGCCGGTTGGCCGGCCGGGCCGGGCTCTGCTCGGTTCGGCCCGGCTGCGCGATTCGATTCGCATGCGCCGCATCGGCGCCCGAGGGGTGTGGCGGGCGTCCGGGCGGTGCGAGCCGGTGATGCCGGGGGCGACCCGCCGTCATAGCGTGGGCCTGCCGGCTTTTCACCCGTCTTTCATCTGACGAAATACCGGTTTCGTACCAGTACTGTGCGGCGTGGACGCATTGCCATATACTGTATATCCATACAGTTGTGGGTGGCATCATGCTCGCATCCTCCATTTCTCCCGAATCCCTTCATCCGTCGCTATGGCGCGGCTCGCAGCTCGCGCGCGGTGGTCCGCGCACGATCGAGACCGGCTTCGCACCGCTGTCGGCCGAGCTGCCGGGCGGCGGCTGGCCGGTCGGCGGGCTCGTCGAACTGCTGGCCGCGCAACCGGGCTGCGGCGAGATGCGGCT
>NZ_JAAGPH010000142.1:0-19546 GCF_017104705.1 Burkholderia sp. Se-20373
GCCGGCGACGCGCGTGCCGCCGGGCGCGTCGAGCAGGCGGCCGATCTGGTCGATCTTCGCGAGCAGCAGGCGGGTCGTGTCGCCGGCCGCGCCGTCGCCGAGCCGCGGCGTATCGACCGCGTCGAGCGCGCCGGCGCCCATCGCCTCGAACACGCGCCAGGCATTCGCGCCGATGCAGCTCGTCACGATCAGGATCGCGCACGGTCGTTCGGATCGCATGATCCGCCGCGTCGCTTCGATCCCGTCGAATTTCGGCATGATCAGGTCCATCAGCACGACGTCGGGCGGCTGCGCGGCGCACAGCTCGACGGCTTGCGCGCCGTCGGTCGCGACCCACAGCACGCGGTGCTCGGGCCGGCGCGCGATCGCGCGGCGCATCGCCTCGACGGCAAGCGGGAGGTCGTTGACGATGCCGATGTTCACAAGCGGAATTCTCCGGTCGGTTCGTAGTGTTGGAGGTGGGCCGGGTTCATGGAAGGGGCTGCCTGTTCGGCGCCGCCGGACGGCATCGGCGGCCGGACGGCACGGCATTCTATTCGGTTGGCGACGCCCGCATGCTGTCATGCGGCGCGGGCGGCGGCAATCGAAAAATTCGCGCATGGTGCCGTTTCAGTGCGTTTCCTCTATGACGGTGCGGTGTTTGCCGGCAGCAGGGGAGCCGGGGCGGCCCGCGCATGCCGGTCCGGCGGTTTCGGCGCGACCGGCCGCGGAAGCCGGCATGTTACCGTGGCGGCTTCGCTAAAGAAGACGGGGCATGCCGGATGACCATGCCCGACACCCAGCCGGCCAGCCGCGATCCGTACGCGCCGATCGTGACCGAGCACGACGGCCGCTTGCTGTACCGGATCCCCATCGAGAGCGGGCATGCGTCGTTCCATAGCGATTTTCCGGTCGATCCGGACGCGGTGCGCGTGCTGCGCGACGACGCCGAGTGCTTTTACTTCCTGTTCGCGGCGCTTCACCATCCGTACCAGCTGCGCGCAACGAACCTGTCCGACGCGGAACGCGAACGCGACTTCAGCACGATCCTGTTTGCCGGCCGCGACGAGGTGGAAGCGTTCATGACGGCACTCGACCGTGCCAGCAACGGCGCGGTCGCGAACCTGCCGAGGATCTTCACGCAGGCCGACTACCGGCAACTGCGCGCGGGCCGGTGGTTCGACATGGGCGCCGGTACGCCGGCCGCGTAGCGCCCGCGCCCGCCCGGCATCCGCTTCAACGGGCGAGGGCCGTGCCGTCAATGGCTGCGCGCGTACCCCTGGATCAGCGCGCGCATCATCCCCTCGACCGTCGCGTCGAGCAGGTCGGTTTCCTGCTCGGACTCTTCGACGAGCGCGGCATACGCGGTCGCGAGCGTCACGCGGTCGACCTCATGGCGTTGCTCCATCAGCGTCACCATGCCGTCCTTCGCCAGATGAGCGGAGAACGCGCGGCTGCCGATGGTCTGGAATACGTCAATCATGGCGGCTCTCCCGTCCGTTGCCGATGCTTTCCAGTGTAGTCGGCGCACCGGGGCTCCGCCACGCGCGGCGGGCCGCTGCATGCCGCCGGCCCCGGCGCTGACGCGCGTGCCGCAACCGGTGCGTTCGCGCCGTCCGGCCATCCCCCGATTCTTCGGATGAAACACCGTCGACACATGGCCCGGGCACCGTGGTCGCACGCTTCAACGTTTACCCGAAGCAGCAAATTGTCGACTATTTATCGATAAAGTCTCGTGTTAGATTGCGCCGACTGAATCCGGTCGAAACCGGGCAGGCGGCGCGTTGCCCAGGCGCCGCGCATTCGACACAAGGAGGAGCAATGCTGGTGCTGATTGGGGTGCCGATCGTCGTGATCGGCTTTGCGCTGCGCTTCAATGCGCTGCTGGTGGTCACGATCGCGGGGCTCGCGACGGGGCTGGCGGGCGGGCTGAATCTCGTCGACATCGTCAGCGCGTTCGGCAAGGCGTTCACCGAAAACCGCTACATGGGGCTCATCTGGCTGACGCTGCCGGTGATCGCGCTGCTCGAGCGCAACGGGCTCAAGGAGCAGGCGAAGCGGATGATCTCGCGCGTGCAGGCGGCCACCACGGGCCGTGTGCTGATGCTGTACTTCGTGCTGCGCCAGGCGACGGCCGCGCTCGGTCTCACGTCGCTCGGCGGCCATGCGCAGATGGTGCGGCCGCTGATCGCGCCGATGGCGGAGGCCGCCGCGGTCAACCGGCACGGCGAGCTGCCCGAATCGGTGCGCCAGCAGATCCGCGCGCATGCGTCGGGCGCCGACAACGTCGCCGTGTTCTTCGGCGAGGACATCTTCATCGCGATCCAGTCGATCCTGCTGATCAAGGGCTTTCTCGAACAGAACGGCATCTCCATCGAGCCGCTGCACCTGTCGGTGTGGGCGATCCCGACCGCGATCGCCGCGCTGCTGATCCACTGCACGCGCCTCGCGCTGCTCGACCGCCGGCTCACGCGCGGCTTCGGCCTGGTGGCACAGGAGGGCGCGCGATGATCGGCCTCGAATCGCTGTACACGCTCGCGGGCCTGATGTTCGCCGCGTTCGCCTACTTCAACCTGACCGACCGCACGAACCCGCGCCGCGTCGTCAATTTCGCGTTCTGGGCGATCTACGCGGCCACGTTCCTGTTCGGCGCGCTGCTGCCGCATTTCGTGACGGGTTGCCTCGCGATCGCGCTCGCGGTCATTGCAGGCTCGGGCAAGCTCGGGCGCGGCAAGTCCGACGAAGCCGGGGAGGCAGCGGCGGTACGGCGCGAGACACTCGCGCAACGTTTCGGCAACACGCTGTTCCTGCCCGCGCTGCTGATTCCGGTCGTCACGCTGATCGGCACGTTCGCGTTGAAGCTCGTGCCGTTCGTCGACCCGAAGAGCGTGACGCTGATCTCGCTCGTGCTCGGCACGCTCGTCGCGTTCGCCGTCGCGCTCGCGATGCTGCGCGATTCGCCCGTGCATGCGGTGAAGGAGGCGCGCCACACGATGGACGCGGTCGGCTGGGCCGCGATCCTGCCGCAGATGCTCGCGGCGCTCGGCGCGCTGTTCGCGGTCGCGGGTGTCGGCGGCGTGGTGTCGGGGCTCGTCAGGGAGTGGGTGCCGATCGATTCGCCGTTCGCGGTGGTCGCGGCCTACACGGTCGGCATGGCGCTGTTCACGATGATCATGGGCAACGGCTTCGCCGCGTTCCCCGTGATGACGGCCGGCATCGGCCTGCCGCTGATCGTCCACCAGTTCCACGGCAATCCGGCGATCGTCGGCGCGATCGGGATGCTGAGCGGCTTCTGCGGTACGCTGATGACGCCGATGGCCGCGAACTTCAACATCGTGCCGGCGGCGCTGCTCGAACTGAAGGACAAGAATGGCGTGATCAAGGTGCAGTGGCCGACGGCCTTGCTGCTGCTCGCCGTGAACACGCTGCTGATGTACGCGTTCGCATTCCGCTTCTGACGAGATCCCCATGACCGACCGACTGACCCCCGAACTCGCCTCGAAATTCGCGTCGCTCGCGCTCGCGCACCTGACCCGCGAATATCCGAACAAGCTTACGCATGCGCTCGAAGGTCCGCACGACGTGCTGGGGCCGCGCGCGTTGCACCCGATCTTCTACGGCAGCTACGACTGGCACTCGTGCGTGCACGGCTACTGGCTCGTGCTGCGCGTGCTCGAACGCTACCCGGCATTGCCGGAGGCCGAACGCATCGTCGCGATCGTCGATGCGCACTTCACCGACGCGAACGTCGCCGGCGAGCGCGCGTATCTCGCGCGGCCGCACAACGCCGGTTTCGAGCGGCCGTACGGCTGGGCGTGGCTGCTCGCGCTGGCGGTGCAGCTGGAGCGGCTCGCACTGAAGGGGGCGATGCCGCAGGCCGCGCGCTGGGCGAAGACGATGGCGCCGCTGACCGACCTGTTCGTGTCGCGCTTCGAGACCTTCCTGCCGAAAGCGACCTATCCGCTGCGCGTCGGCACGCACTTCAACACCGCGTTCGCGCTGGCGCTCACGCTCGACTTCGCGCGCGACACGCAGCGCGACGGGCTCGCGGCGCTGATCGTCGATACCGCGAAGCGCTGGCACCTGAACGATGTCGCGTGCCAGGCGTGGGAACCGTCGGGCGACGAATTCCTGTCGCCCGCGCTGATGGAGGCGGAGCTGATGCGGCGCGTGCTGCCGGCTGCCGAATTCGACGGCTGGTTCGCGCGCTTTTTGCCCGATCTCGCGCGCGGCGAGCCGGCGACGCTGTTCGAGCCGGCGACGGTCAGCGATCGCAGCGATGGCAAGATCGCGCACCTCGACGGGCTGAACCTGAGCCGCGCGTGGTGCCAGCGGGCGCTGGCCGGCGCGCTGCCGGAAGGCGATGCGCGGCGCGCGAAGCTGCTCGACGCGGCCGACCGGCATCTCGCGAGCGCACTCGCGCACGTGGCCGGCGACTACATGGGCGAGCACTGGCTCGCGACGTTCGCGTTGCTCGCGCTGGAGGCGTAGCGCGCGAAACCCCGCCGGCGGCAAGGTCTTCGGCACGCGGCTATACTCGCCGCTCGGGCCGTATCGCGCAGCATGCGTTGCGTGATGCGGCCATCTGTTTCCTTGCCGCCTCGCCATGGACAAGCTCATTGCCTACGTCGCCGCGATCCACGGACTCTCGGGCCCGGTGTCGATCGTGTCGCACACGACGTCGCACGACCGCTGGACCGACGACGACGTCGAAGTCACGCGCGACGAAACCGAATACCGCTTCGACAACGGCGCGATCGTGCGCCGCTCGGTCGAGCAGGACCGCGCGCCGTCCGACCTGCTGTGCGCGGAATGCTGGATCGACTATGACGTGCTGCGCCATCCCGATGCGCAACCGATCGGCCCGACGCGGATCACGTTCGACAACGCGTGCCGCGAGACTTTCTGGCTGCGTTACCACCTGGCTTGAAGGTTCCGACGCTTTCGCGCGCGACGGCAATCAACCCGGCGGCGCATCCTCGGCCGCATGCAGCAGCGGCGCCAACCGCGTAGCCGCTTCCCGCATCTTCGGCACGTTCTCCAGCAAATCGTTGAGCGTCGCGCGTGCAGTCGGCGCATGCACGGCAAGCGCCGCGAGCACGCGGCCGCTAGCTGCCTCCTTCACCGGCACCGCCACCGCCACCATCCCGCGCACGAACTCCTCGTTGTCGATCCCGACGCCGCGCGCGGCGAGCCGGTCGAGCTCGGCCGCGAGCAACTGCGCATCGGTCAGCGTCCGGTAGGTCATCTTCTTCAGCGTGAGCCGCGCGAGCATCGCGTTGCGCTCCAGCGCATTCAGCTGCGACAGGAACAGCTTGCCGCTCGCCGTGCAATGCAGCGGCACGCGCATGCCGGGCCGCATCTCGAGCCGTAGCGGCTCGGTCGTCTCGACGCGTTCGACGTACAGCACCGTGTCGCCGTCGAGCGCGGTGAGGTTGCAGGTCTCGCCGAGCACGTCGACGAGCGAGCGCAGCACCGAGCGGCAGCCGCGCGTGAAGGTGTTGTTCGACAGTGCCGCGAGCGCGAACTGCGCGGCGCGCGGGCCGAGCGCGATGCCGCGATCATGGCCGCGCGAGTCGGGCATGTGAATCACGTAGCCGCGCGTTTCGAGCGATTCGATCAGGCGCAGCAGCGTCGCCTTTGGAATGTGCAGCCGCGCGGCGAGCTGCGACAGCGTGTAGGGCTGGCCGGCCGACGCGAGTGCTTCGAGCACCGCGAGTGCGCGCAGGACGCGCGCGTCGTCGGCGGGCGCGCCATCGGGCGGCGCGGGGGCGGTTTCGCGCATGTGTCTCCTCCGTCGGGATCGGCGTGCGTCCCGGGATGGTGTGTGCGACGGAAATGAAACGAATTGAACGGTTTTTGTACCACATTCGCGCCGTGGACAATAAATCGGCTTGTACGCGTTCCGTGGGCTCAATAAATTTGGACGAAACATACCGGATTTTTCCAAAACCCCGGAACGGAGACACGGAATGACACGCAGCTTCGACTATGTCGTGGTCGGCGCGGGATCGGCCGGTTGCGTCCTCGCCAACCGGCTGTCCGACGGCGGCCGCCATACGGTGTGCCTGCTGGAAGCGGGCCCCGCCGACCGCTCCATGTGGATCCACGTGCCGATCGGGTACGGCAAGACGATGTTCCACCCCGTGTACAACTGGGGCTTCCACACCGATCCCGATCCGAACATGCACAACCGCCGCCTGTACTGGCCGCGCGGCCGCACGCTCGGCGGCTGCAGCTCGATCAACGGGCTGATCTACGTGCGCGGGCAGCAGCAGGACTACGACCACTGGGCCGCGCTCGGCAATCGCGGCTGGAGCTGGCGCGAGTGCCTGCCGTATTTCCGCAAGCTCGAACACAACACGCTCGGCGACGGGCCCACGCACGGCACCGGCGGCCCGCTGTGGGCGTCCGCGATCCGGCAGCGGCACGAACTCGTCGATGCGTTCGTGGCCGCGTCGAACCGGCTCGGCGTGCGCATGGTCGACGATTTCAATACGGGTGACCAGGAAGGCGTGGGCTATTACCAGCTCACCACGCGCAACGGGCTGCGCTGCTCGACGGCGGTGGCCTACCTGAAGCCCGCGCGCGGGCGGCCGAACCTGCATGTCGAAACCGATGCGCAGGCGCTGAAGGTGCTGTTCGACGGCGCGCAGGCGTCCGGCGTGCGGTATGTGCAGCATGGCAACGTGCATGAGGTGTGTGCGCTGCGCGAGGTGATTCTCGCGGCCGGCGCGCTGCAGTCGCCGCAACTGCTGCAGGTGTCGGGTGTCGGGCCGGCCGCGCTCTTGAGCCGGCACGGGATTCCGGTCGTCGCCGATCGCGCGGGCGTCGGCGAGAACCTGCAGGATCATCTGCAGATTCGTCTGATCTACGAAGTGACGAAGCCGATCACGACCAACGACGAGCTGCATTCGTGGATCGGCCGCGCGAAGATGGGGCTGCAGTGGGCGCTGTTCCGCGGCGGCCCGCTCGCGATCGGCATCAACCAGGGCGGGATGTTCTGCCGTGCGCTGCCGGACGAATCGGCGACGCCGGACATTCAGTTCCATTTCTCGACGCTGTCGGCCGATTCGGCGGGCGGCAGCGTGCATCCGTTTCCCGGCTGCACGTATTCGATCTGTCAGCTGCGGCCCGAATCGCGCGGCGCCGTGCGCATCCGCACCGACGATGCGCGCGACGCGCCGTCGATCCAGCCGAACTATCTCGACACCGAGCGCGACCGCCGCACGACGGTGGCCGGCGTGCGCTTCGCGCGTCGCGTCGCGGCGACCGAGCCGATGGCGCCGCTGATGAAGCGCGAGGTGCGGCCGGGCGCGGACGCGCAGACCGACGACGAACTGCTCGAGTTCTGCCGGGAATACGGGCAGACGATTTTCCATCCGTCCGGCACCGCGAAAATGGGCGTCGCGAGCGATCCGCTCGCGGTCGTCGACGCGCGGCTGCGCGTGTACGGCACGCGCGGACTGCGCGTGGTCGACTGCTCGATCATGCCGACCCTCGTATCGGGCAACACCAACGTGCCGATCGTGATGGTCGCCGAGAAGGCGTCCGACATGATCCTCGAGGACGCGCGCGCGGCCGATCGCGGCCGCAGCGTCGCGCCGGCCGCCGAGGCGCTCGCGTAGAGCGTCGCCACGCATCACCCCGCGTGGCCCGTGCGCCTGCGCCCGGACGGCCGCCGCGCGTTCATCGCTGCCCCCGCCGGTACGGCGCCGGGGCAGGTTGCGGCGCATCCTTACCTGGAGAAGCTCGCATGGCAATCGATTCCCGGGTCGTCCGACGCGTGGCCGCGGCCAGCGTGATCGGCGCGACCGTCGAGTGGTACGACTTTTTCCTGTACGGCGTGGTCGCCGGCATCGTGTTCGACAAGCAGTACTTTCCGGCCGGCGACGCGTTCGTGTCGACGATGCTCGCGTATGCGACGTTCGCGGTCGGCTTCATCACGCGGCCGCTCGGCGGCTTGCTGTTCGGCCATCTCGGCGACCGCGTCGGGCGCAAGTCCGCGCTGATCCTGACGATGCTGATCATGGGCGTGTCGACGGCCGGCGTCGCGTTCCTGCCGACCTACGCGCAGATCGGCATGTGGGCGCCGGTGCTGCTGCTGACGCTGCGCGTGCTGCAGGGCATCGGCCTCGGCGGCGAGTGGGGCGGCGCGGTGCTGATGGCCTATGAGTACGCGCCGCCGCACCGGCGCGGGCTGTATGCGAGCCTGCCGCAGATCGGGCTCGCGATCGGGCTGTGCCTCGCGGCCGGCGTGGTCGCGGCGCTGTCGCGTGCGCTGCCGGACGCCGCGTTCCTCGCGTGGGGCTGGCGCGTCGCGTTCGCGGCGTCGCTGCTGCTGGTGGCGGCCGGTTTCTACATCCGCACGCGCGTGGCCGATACGCCCGAGTTCGTCGCGCTCAAGCGCCAGCGGCGCGATACGAAGCTGCCGGTCGTCGAGCTGCTCGCCAACTATCGTCAGGCGATCCTGCTCGGGATGGGCGCGCGCTATATCGACGGCGTGTTCTTCAACGTGTTCGCGGTGTTCTCGATCGGCTACATGACGCGCAACCTGTCGATCTCGCGCGGTGACGCGCTGCTCGGCGTGATGAGCGCGGCGGTCGTGATGTGCGTGTTCATCCCGGTGTTCGGCGGGCTGTCCGACCGGCTCGGCCGTGCGCGCGTGTACCGGTGGGGCGCGACGCTGTGCGGGCTGGCGGTGCTGCCTGCGTTCTGGCTGCTGCAGACGCAGTCGACCCACCTGCTCGCCGTGTGGCTCGCGCTGGTGATCCCGTTCGGGATCTTCTACGCGATGGCGTACGGGCCGGAGGCCGCGCTGTTCGCGGAGCTGTTCGACGCGAACGTGCGTTACACGGGCATCTCGTTCGTCTACCAGGTGTCGGGTATCTTCGCGAGCGGCCTCACGCCGATCGTCGCGACCGCGTTGCTGCGCGTGAATGGCGGGGCGCCGTGGCTCGTCGGGGTTTACGTGATGTTGTCTGCACTCCTGTCGATCGTGTCCGCGCGAGCGATCGAGAAGCGCGGCGGCGTGGACGGCGTCGCAGTGCGGGCGATGTGACGGAGGAAGGGGGCGGAGCGTGGGGTCGTATCGGCGCCCCGGTCTTCTGGCGATGTCTTGCCTGGGCTGCTCCGTCGCTCACCGTCGCCCTCTGCCGCGCGCCGTTCGCCGCTCGCGCGCTGGTCCAAGCGAATCCGGTCGACTGGCCCTACCTGCGACAAATCGGCCTGCCTACACTTTCCTCGACAGATCGCCGCATGGAAGCATCTGCACACGATCGACCCGAAGAGAACGATCAGGAGACAGGCATGACCAACAGGCAGTCGGCAGCATTCGCCCGTGCGGCGAGCGCGCGCCCCGCATCAGTCAGTCGAATCGCCTCGTGCGCCCGTTGCGGCGCGGCAGGCCAGCCCGTGTCGGAGGTCTGAGCATGTCGACCCCTTCCATCGAACGCACCGCGAGCGGCTTCGCCGGCGGCCGGCCGAACGATACGCGTTACGACCCGACCTACGATCCGCTCGTGTCGCCGGGGCCCGGGTGCGGCAGGCAGTACGCGCCGACCTACTGGGTCGCGACGGCCGGCACCCCGCCGCCCGACGACGGCCCCGTGACGCGCGATCTCGATGTCGACGTCGCGATCATCGGCGCCGGCTACACGGGCCTCGCGACCGCGCTGTGCCTCGCGCGGGACCACGGCATCAAGGCCGTCGTGCTGGAAGCCAACCGCACGAGCTGGGGCTGCAGCAGCCGCAACGGCGGGCAGGGGCAGAACGCATCGGGCCGGCTGTCGCGCTCGCAGTGGATCAAGCGCTGGGGCAAGGACGTCGCGCTGAAGATGCACGACGAGATCCTCGAAGGCTTCGAGCACTTCAAGTCGCTCGTGGCGGAAATCGATTGCGACCCGCAGCCGGGCGGCCATTTCCTGATCGCGCATCGTCCGCGCATCATGGCCAAGCTCGCGGCCGAGGCGAAGGTGTGGAAGGACGTGTTCGGCTATCCGTCCGAGCTGCTGAGCGCGGAAACCTTCCGCCGCGAATTCGTCAACGACCACGAAGCGGCCGGCGCGCTGCACGAGCCGGAAGGCATCGGCATCCACGCGCTGAAGCTCGCGTTCGGCTATCTGCGCCTCGCGCGCGAGGCCGGGGCGAAGGTGCATACGAGCAGCCCGGTGCTCGGCTTCGAGACGATCGACGGCGTGCACCACCTGCGCACGCCCGGCGGCGTCGTGCGGGCCCGTGCGGTGGGCATCGCGACCGGCGCGTACACCGCGCAGACGCTGCATCCGTCGCTGCGCAGCAAGGTGATGCCGATCCTGTCGAACTCGATGGTCACGCGCCCGCTCACCGACGCGGAGATCGACGCATGCAATTTCCGCACGACACAGGTGCTGACCGATACGCGTACGCTGCGCTTCTACTACCGCTTCCTGCCGGATCGCCGCTTGCAGATCGGCAGCCGCAGCGCGATCACCGGTGACGATGCGCCGAACCCGCGTCACTTCGAGTTGCTGAAGGAAGGGATGGCGCGCAAGTTTCCCGCGCTGCGCGGCGTGGAGATCGACTATTCGTGGTGGGGCTGGGTCGACGTGAGCCACGACATGATGCCGCGCGTGTGCCAGCCCGACCCGCGGCAGTCGGTGTACTACGCGCTCGGCTACGGCGGCAACGGCGTGTCGTATTCGCAGCAGGCCGGCCGCCGGCTGGCCGAGCAGATCGCGGGGAAGGGCGCACGCCAGACGCTGCCGATCTTCACGTCGCCGCTGCCTGGCCACCCGTTCGCGCCGTTCCGGCGCCTCGGGCAACGGATGCTCTACCTGTCTTACTTCAGGAACGACGAAAAGCCCTGAACGCAGTGCATATCGCCCGGCGCGACGCAACGCGCGCCGGGCTGTCGAACACAATAAAAGCAATGGAAATCCGTGCGGCCGGGGCGGCAGGCGCCCCTGCACGCGCCGTCGCCGGCGGCGCCCGTGCTCACCCGATGGTGGCGTGCGGGCGGCGTCCGGACAACTGGATATGGAGAAGACATGCAACCCTCGAATCAGAGTGACCTGAAGTGTGGACTCAAGCAGCGCCACATGACGATGATCGCGCTTGGCGGCGTGATCGGTGCCGGGCTGTTCGTCGGCAGCGGCGTGGTGATTCAGCAGACCGGGCCGGCCGCGATCCTGTCGTTCCTGATCACGGGCGTGCTCGTCGTGCTCGTGATGCGGATGCTCGGCGAGATGGCCTGCGCGATGCCGGCCGTCGGTTCGTTCTACGAATACGCGCGGCTCGCATTCGGCAACTGGCGCGGGCCCGGCAAGATGGCCGGCTTCCTGACCGGCTGGATGTACTGGTATTTCTGGGTGATCGTCGTCGCGCTCGAAGCGGTGGCCGGCGCGAAGCTGATCCAGTTCTGGCTGCCCGATACGCCCGCATGGATCATCAGCCTCGCGCTGCTGGTCGTGCTGACGCTCACGAACCTGATCTCGGTCGGCAGCTACGGCGAGTTCGAGTTCTGGTTCTCGTCGATCAAGGTGGGCGCGATCATCGTGTTCCTGTTCCTCGGCGGCCTCTACGTGCTCGGCCTGTGGCCCGCGTCGATGCACACGACCTCCGTGCTGCCGACGCTGCTCGGCCACGGCGGCTTCATGCCGCTCGGCATCGGGCCGGTGATGAGCGGGGCGGTCGCGGCGACCGGCTTCTACTTCGGCGCAGAAATCGTCACGATCGCGGCGGCCGAAGCCAAGGAGCCGGCGAAAGCCGTCGCCAAGGCCACCAACTCGGTGATCACGCGCGTGCTGGTGTTCTACGTCGGCTCGGTGGCGCTCGTCGTCGCGCTGGTGCCGTGGAATTCGCATCAGATGGCCACGCCGTACGTGAGCGCGCTCGAAGTGATGGGCCTGCCCGCTGCCGCCAACGTGATGAACGCGATCGTGCTGACGGCCGTGCTGTCCGCGCTCAACTCGGGCCTCTATGCGGCGTCGCGGATGCTGTTCGCGCTGACCCGCCACGGCGACGCGCCGGCCGCGCTCGCGAAGGTCAACAAGCGCGGCGTGCCGGTGCGCGCGATCCTGCTCGGCACGGTGTTCGGCTACGTGTCGGTCGTGATGTCGTACGTGTCGCCCGATACCGTGTTCGCGTTCCTCGTCAATTCGTACGGCACCGTCGCGCTGTTCGTGTACGTGCTGATCGCGTTCTCGCAACTGCGCCTGCGCAAGCGTCTCGACCCGGTGGCCGCCAGCAAGCTGCGCGTCAGGATGTGGGCGTATCCGTACCTCACTTGGGTCGCGATCATCGGGATGGTCGGCATTCTCGTCGCGATGGCGTTCATTCCGGACCAGCGCAAGCCGCTGTGGCTCGGTGTCGCCAGCCTCGGCGTGCTGGTCGTCGCGTACGGGCTCACGCGCCGCAGCCGCCGCGAGCATCTCGACGACAGCGAACTGCTGGCCTATCCGCCGCGTTGATGCACCGTAATGCGCGGTAACGCCCGACGCCGAAGGCCCGGCCCGCGTGCCGGGCCTTCGTGCATGCGGCTTCCGGCCCGAGCCGATGGATCGCCGGGGCAACTATCGGGCTGACCGATAGCACCGATCAGAGGATCCGACTTTATGTCGGCCGCGTGCCGGCATAGCATGCATGGACCGATTCACGGGTGCGCCCCGCCGGGCGCGCCCTCATCCGCGAATCCGCGAACGAGGACAGACGATGGAACATCGGGCACGCGAGCGGGACGAGCAGGCCGAGATCAAGACGACGACGTGCTACATGTGCGCGTGCCGCTGCGGCATCCGCGTGCACCTGCGCGACGGCGAGGTGCGCTATATCGACGGCAATCCCGCGCATCCGCTCAACCAGGGCGTCATCTGCGCGAAAGGTTCGTCCGGCATCATGAAGCAGTATTCGCCCGCGCGGCTCACCCAGCCGCTGATGCGCAAGCCGGGCGCCGAGCGCGGCGACGCGCAGTTCGAGCCGGTGTCGTGGGACGTCGCGTTCGACGTGCTCGAAAAGCGTCTCGCGCACCTGCGCGCCACCGACCCGAAGCGCTTCGCGCTGTTCACCGGCCGCGACCAGATGCAGGCGCTCACCGGCCTGTTCGCGAAACAGTTCGGTACGCCGAACTATGCGGCGCATGGCGGGTTCTGCTCGGCGAACATGGCGGCCGGGATGATCTACACGATCGGCGGCTCGTTCTGGGAATTCGGCGGGCCCGATCTCGACAACGCGAAGCTGTTCTTCATGATCGGCACCGCGGAGGACCACCATTCGAATCCGCTGAAGATCGCGCTCGGCAAGTTCAAGCGCGCGGGCGGCCGCTTCATCGCGATCAATCCGGTGCGCACCGGCTACGCGGCGATCGCCGACGAATGGATTCCGATTCGCCCCGGTACCGACGGCGCGCTGTTCATGGCGCTGATGCACGAGCTGATCGCGCGCGACGCGTTCGACGTCGAATTCGTGTCGCGCTTCACGAACGCGGCGGAGCTGGTCGACCGGCGCGACGGCGCCGACACGTTCGGGCTGTTCGTGCGCGACGCCGGCGCGCCGGAGGTCAACGCGCTGTATCCGCAGAACCGGATGTGGTGGGATACGAAGACGAACCGCGCGGTGCTGCATCACACGGAAGGCGCGGAGCCCGCGCTCGACGGCCGCTATACGCTCGACGACGGCACGCCCGTCGCGCCGTCGTTCACGCTGCTGCGTGAGCAGGTGGCCGAATGCACGCCCGAATGGGCGGCCGACATCACCGGCATCGCGGCCGACACGATCCGCCGGCTGGCGCGCGAGATGGAGACGGTCGCGCGCGACCACGCGATCGCGCTGCCGGTGCGCTGGACGGATTCATGGGGCAAGGAACACGAATCGGTGAAGGGCGTGCCGATCGCGTTCCATGCGATGCGCGGGCTCGCCGCGCATTCGAACGGCTTCCAGACGATCCGCGCGCTTGCCGTGTTGATGTCGCTGCTCGGCACGATCGACCGGCCCGGCGGCTTCCGCCACAAGGCGCCGTATCCGCGCGCGGTGCCGCCATCGGCGAAACCGCCGAACGACCCGGCGCAGATCAAGCCGAACACGCCGCTCGCCACCGGCCCGCTCGGCTGGCCCGCGGGCCCCGAGGATTTGTTCGTCCATCCGGACGGCACGCCCGCGCGGCTCGACAAGGCATTCTCGTGGGAATACCCGCTCGCGGTGCACGGGCTCATGCATTCGGTGATCACCAATGCGTGGCGCGGCGATCCCTATCCGATCGACACGCTGCTGATCTTCATGGCCAACATGGCGTGGAATTCGTCGATGAACACGACGGAAGTGCGCAAGATGCTGGTCGACAAGCGCGACGACGGCGAATACCGGATTCCGTTCCTCGTCGTGTGCGATGCGTTCGCGTCGGAGATGACGGCGTTCGCCGACCTGATCCTGCCCGACACGACCTACCTCGAGCGGCACGACGTGATGTCGGTGCTCGACCGGCCGATCTCCGAATTCGACGGGCCGGTCGATTCGGTGCGCGTGCCCGTGGTGCCGCCGACCGGCGAATGCAAGCCGTTCCAGGAAGTGCTGATCGAACTCGCGAGCCGGCTGAAGTTTCCGGCCTTCACGACCGCGGACGGGCAACGCAAGTACCGCGACTATCCGGATTTCGTCATCAACTTCCAGACCGCGCCGAATTCCGGCACCGGCTTCCTGATCGGCTGGCGCGGCAAGGACGGCGACAAGGCCGTCGTCGGCGAACCGAATCCCGACCAGTGGAAGCGTTACGCGGAGAACAACTGCGTGTATCACCACCGGCTGCCGGAGCCGCTGCAGTACATGCGCAACTGCAACGGCCCGTACATGCAGTGGGCGGTCGACAACGGGATGCGCAAGTTCGGCGTGCCGATCGTGATCCAGCTCTACTCGGACGTGATGCAGAAATTCCGGCTCGCCGCGCAGGGCCGCACGTCGGGCCGCCAGCCGCCCGACCATCTGCGCGAGCGCATCGCGCGCTATTTCGATCCGCTGCCGTTCTGGCATCGCTCGCTCGAAAGCGGGCTGACCGATGCGGGCCGCTATCCGCTCGCGGCGATCACGCAGCGGCCGATGGCGATGTACCACTCGTGGGATTCGCAGAACGCGTGGCTGCGGCAGATCCACGGCGAGAACCACCTGTTCGTGAACCCGGTCACGGCCGCCGCGCAGCAGATCGAAGACGGCGCGTGGATCTACGTCGAATCGCCGTGGGGCAAGGTGCGTTGCCGCGCGCGCTACAGCGAGGCGGTCGAGCCCGGCACCGTGTGGACCTGGAACGCGATCGGCAAGGCGGCCGGCGCGTGGAACCTCGGGCCGCAGGCGGGCGAGTCGCAGCGCGGCTTCCTGCTGAACCACGTGATCACCGACGAGCTGCCGGATGCGGCGCGCGGCGGTGCGCGGATGTCGAACTCCGATCCGATCACGGGGCAGGCCGGCTGGTACGACGTGCAGGTGCGGATCTATCCGGCCGAAGCCGATGCGGCCACGACGTTGCCGCAGTTCGCGCCGATGCCGGCGCTGCCGGGCACGCCACGCGTGCTGCAGCGCGTGCAGGCGTATTTCGCGGGAACCGGCGCATTCGCCGCGCGGCTGCGGCGCACGGCGTCCGCCGGCCCGAAGTCTGAAGATCGCTGATCGAAGGAGCACCCCCATGACCCAGATGGCCCTCGTCATCGACCTGAACGTGTGCGTCGGCTGCCATGCCTGCGTGACGAGCTGCAAGGAATGGAACACGTCGGGCGAAGCCGGCAGTCTCGCGGATATGCGCCCGTACGACGACGACCCGTCCGGCACGTTCTTCAACCGCGTGCAGACCTACGAAGCGGGCGTGTTCCCGATGACCGACACGATCCATTTTCCGAAGTCGTGCCTGCACTGCGAGGATCCGCCGTGCGTGCCCGTCTGTCCGACCGGCGCGAGCTACAAGCGCAAGTCGGATGGGATCGTGCTGGTCGACTACGACAAGTGCATCGGCTGCAAGTATTGCGCGTGGGCATGCCCGTACGGTGCGCGCGAACTCGATGAAGGCCGCAAGGAGATGACGAAGTGCACGCTGTGCGCGGATCGCATCGACAACGAAGCGCTGCCCGAACGCGACCGGAAGCCGGCCTGCGTGCTCGCGTGCCCGACGTCGGCGCGGCTGTTCGGCGACGTGCACGATCCGGAGTCGGACGTGTCGCGCGCGATCCGCGAACGCGGCGGCTATCAGCTGATGCCGGAATGGGGCACGCGGCCGTCGAACCATTACCTGCCGCGCGTGAAGACCGAAGCATCGTGCGGGTGCGGGAGTAGCGGCGGGTGCGGCAGTGCATCGAACGGCCTCGGCGAAGACGATTCATTCGAGGCCCGCGCGGCACGCGGCGACATCGATCTCGTGTCGCTCGCGACGCAGCGCTGAGCGCCAAGCCCTTCACTCATACGAAAACCGGAGTCCCCATGCGCCCAGCCTTTTCGGTCGTTTTCCTCACCACCCTGTGCGGTGCGGCACAGGGTCTGTTGCTGACGCTCGCGATCGTCGAGGCACTGGCGCGCGCGGCAGGCGTCGATATTGCCGCGTCGTTCTACGTGACGGGCGCCGCGCTGTCGGTCGCGCTCGGCACACTCGGCCTGCTGGCGTCGTTCTTTCATCTCGGCCACCCCGAACGTGCATGGCGCGCGATCGCGATGTGGCGCACGTCGTGGCTGTCGCGCGAATGCATCGCGCTGCCGGTATTTCTCGCATGTGCATTCGCGTATGGCGCGGCGCACCTGTTCGGCTGGCCCGGCACGTTGCTGATCGGCGCCGTGGGCGCGCTCGCGAGCGTCGCGCTGTTCGTGTGCACTGCGATGATTTACGCGTGCCTGCGCTTCCTGCAGGAATGGGCAAGCCCGCTGACGCTCGTGAACTTCGTGCTGCTCGGCTGCGCGTCGGGCTGCACGCTGGCGACGGCGTGCGCCGCATGGCTCGCGCCGGCGCTGGTCGGCCGGCTCGCGGTGGCCGCCTGCGTGCTGACGCTCGCAGGTTGCGTAGCACGGCTCGCGTCGCTTGCACGCAATGCGCGGCTGCGGCCGAAGTCGACCGTGCAGAGCGCGACCGGGATCCGCAGCGACAAGGTCGAACAGAAATCGCGCGGCTTCACGGCCAGCGCGTTCAATACGCGGGAGTTCTTTTACGGGCAGGGAAACGGCACGCTCCGCGCGGTGAAGGCCGGCTTCCTGATCGGCGCATTCGCGGTGCCGTTCGTGCTGACCGGCGCGGGTGCGCTCGCGCCGACGTCGGCCGCGGCGGCCGTCGCGCTCGGCGCGGCGTTCGTGATCCAGTATGCGGGGCTGGTCGCGGAACGCTGGTTCTTCTTCGCGGATGCGCGGCATCCGCAGAACATCTACTACCAGCGCGCGTCATGACGTTGCGCGCGCGCCGCCACGCCGTGCGTGAACTAGAACGTTTCCGCGAGCGCGCGCGCCGCTTCCTGCAAACGCGGCACGTGGTCGAGCAGCTGCGACAGCGGGGCGCGCGACACGGGCGCATGCACGGCGACCGCGGCGATGCACGCGCCGTCGCCGCCGACGATCGGCGCCGCGATGCACACGATGCCCGCGACGAATTCCTCGTTGTCGATCGCGACGCCGTTGTGCGCGGTACGGTCGAGTTCGGCTTCGAGCAGTTCGGGGTCGGAGATCGTGTTCGGCGTGTAGCGCGGCAGCGCCAGTGCGCGCACCAGCGCGGCGCGTTCGTCGCGCGGCAGCAGCGCGAGCAGCAGCTTGCCGCTGGCGCTGCAGTGCGCGGGCACGCGCGAGCCGGGCTTCAGGTCGAGCCGCAACGGCCAGTCGGCTTCGACGCGGTCGAGATAGACGACTTCCGTGTCGTGCAGCGCGGTAAGGTTGCAGGTTTCGCCGAGATCGGCGACGAGCCGTTCGAGGATCGCGTGGCGCAGCCGGCGCGCGCCCGCGTGCAGCATCACGCCGGTGCCGAGCCGCGCGAGGCGCGGGCCGATCGCATACGCGTTCTTGCGGCCCGGCTCGCGGATCACGAGGCCGCCGGCTTCGAGCGACGCGAGCATCCGGTGCAGCGACGCCTTCGGGAGATCGACTTCACGCACGAGATCGGCGAGCGACACGGCATCGCCGGCCTGGACGAGATGTTCGAGCAGCGCGAAGGCGCGCAGCGTGGGCGTATCCGCGGGCAGCATGGCAGGCGTTCCGGAAACTGGATGGCGGCCATTGTACCGAACGGCCCGGCAGGCCGGCCGCGTGGGGTGGTGGGCGCGGCAACCCGCCACGCATGTTCAGCGACGGAACGAATCGTTCCATAAGCGCGACCGGCGCGGGCGCGATGATCGACGCCCGCGCGGCCAGCAACGACAGCAACGACAGGAGCGCAACGCAATGGATGGGGTGGCGAACAAGCCGGACTGCATGGCGTCGGTCCGCGAACGGTTCGGGTTCGATTCGGACCTGACGGTGCCCGCCTTCAGCACGCGCGACGACCACGTACCCGATATCGACGACGCATACCGGTTCAACCCGGACGTCACGCTCGCGATCCTCGCGGGCTTCGCGCGCAACCGCCGCGTGCTCGTCCAGGGAATGCACGGCACCGGCAAGTCGACGCATATCGAACAGGTTGCGGCGCGGTTGAACTGGCCGTGCGTGCGCGTGAACCTCGACGGCCACATCAGCCGGCTCGATCTCGTCGGCAAGGATGCGATCGTCGTGCGCGACGACGTGCAGGTGACCGAATTCCAGGAGGGGATCGTGCCGTGGGCATTGCAGCGGCCGGTCGCGCTGATCTTCGACGAATACGACGCGGGGCGGCCCGACGTGATGTTCGTGATCCAGCGGATTCTGGAGCGCGACGGCAAGTTCACGCTGCTCGACCAGAACCGCGTGATTCATCCGCATCCGTCGTTCCGGCTGTTCGCGACCGCGAACACGGTCGGGCTCGGCAACCTGAACGGGCTCTACCACGGTACGCAGATGCTCAACCACGCGCAGATGGATCGCTGGAACGTGGTCGCGACGCTCGACTACCTGCCGCGCGACGAGGAGATCGGTATCGTCCGCGCGCGCGTGCCGGAACTCGCGGACGAAGCCGGCCGCCCGCTGCTCGAATCGATGGTGAGCCTCGCGGAGCTGACGCGCAACGGCTTCGCGACCGGCGACCTGTCGACGCTGATGTCGCCGCGCACGGTGATCAACTGGGCCGAGAACTGCCAGATTTTCCGCGATCCGGCGCTCGCGTTCCGGCTCACGTTCCTGAACAAGTGCGACGACGCCGAGCGGCCGGTCGTCGCCGAGTATTACCAGCGCTGTTTCGGCGAGGAGCTGGCGGTTGCGTCGCGGGCCGGCGGCGGCGAGCCGGGGGCAGGGCGGTGAGCGCCGATCGCGATGCCGCGCGCCGCGCGTCGGCGCAGGGACGAAACCGCGCGCGCTCGGCCCACGCGTCGCGGCCGGCCGCGCGACACCACCACACCCAGTCGACCGACACCGGCAGCGGCGTATCCCACACGGTCTCGATCAGGTCGAGCGGCTCGTCCGTGCGATGCGCGTCGAACCCGGCGGCTGCATACGCGCCGAAATACTCGTCGATCAGCGC
>NZ_JAAGPH010000143.1:0-19111 GCF_017104705.1 Burkholderia sp. Se-20373
GGGCCGCCGCGATCCGGGCGCGTGGGGCGACCGCGCGCCGGCCGCCGTGACCGAATCGTGGAAGTCGCTGCAGCCGGGCTTCCAGCGGATCGTCGACAAGTATCCGAAGCTGGAAAAGACGAACCACTACGCGCATCTCGGCACGCTCGGCACCGGCAACCACTTCATCGAAGTGTGCGTCGACGAAGCGGATCACGTGTGGTTCATGCTGCATAGCGGCTCGCGCGGCGTCGGCAATGCGATCGGCAGCCTGTTCATCGAGCTCGCGCAGGCCGACATGCGGCAGCACATCGCGAACCTGCCGGATCGCAACCTCGCGTATTTCACCGAGGGCAGCCGGCACTTCGACGACTACGTCGAAGCGGTCGGCTGGGCGCAGGACTACGCGCGCCGCAACCGGCAAGCCATGATGGATGCGGTGATCGGGGCGGCACGCGGCGTGATCGCGAAGCCGTTCTCGGTCGACGAACACGCGGTGAACTGCCACCACAACTACGTGCAGCGCGAACGCCACTTCGGCGAAGACGTGCTCGTGACGCGCAAGGGTGCGGTGTCCGCGCAGAAGGGGCAGCTCGGGATCATTCCGGGCTCGATGGGCGCGAAGAGCTTCATCGTGCGCGGGCTCGGCAATCCGGACAGCTTCTGTTCGTGCAGCCACGGCGCGGGCCGGACGATGAGCCGTACCGAAGCGAAGCGCCGCTTCACCGTCGACGACCAGGTGAAGGCAACCCAGGGCGTCGAATGCCGGAAGGACTCGGGTGTCGTCGACGAAATCCCGATGGCCTACAAGGACATCGACGCGGTGATGGCGGCCCAGCGCAGCCTCGTCGAAGTGGTGCATACGCTGCGCCAGGTGGTGTGCGTGAAGGGATAGCGCGGTGCGCTCGATGCGTTCTTGCGCGACGTGGTCGACGGTCGGTGAAAGGCGAACGGCGCGATGCCTCTGGGTGTCGCGCCGTTTTCGCATCCGCACTTGTCCGATCAATGCAGGCCAGCAACGTACGTGCCCGCACACTACGCGTCGTCGTCACGATCGCAGCCCGTTGCGGCGGTATACTCGATGCCGTTCGCCAAAGCGCGCCGCCGCATGCGCCGCAGCCTTCGACCTGCCCGTTTGCTGACGATGCGCTTGCAGTCCGACGTCTTCCGCACGCCCTTCCACAGTCGATACGAACCGTCATGTCGCACCGCCTTTCGCTCGCCATCGCCGCCCTCCTCGCCGTTTCCCCGATCGTTGCCCAGGCCCGCCCGCTCGCGCGGCCGCCGGTCGAGCGCGATTTCAAGAACTGGTCGGTCGTCTGCGACAACGGCAACCGCTGCATCGCCGAGAGCCACGCCGACGATATCGACGACGCACGCACCCGCCTCATCCTGCGCGTGACGCGCGATGCGGGCCCGGACGCACAAGCGTCGCTCGACCTCTACGCGTCGGCGCCGCTGGACCTGCGCAGCGCACGCACGGATGGCCGCCCGTTCGATGCCATGGCGGCCCAATGGCATGCGTTCGGCGGCAAACCGGACGACGACGACGCGCACCCGTTCCGGATCCGGACCACCGATCCCGCAACGGTTGCCGCATGGCTCACCGCGTCGCGCAATGCACAGCTGCTGAGCTTCGGCGATCCGGCGTCGGCCCAAACCGCCCGCACGCCGTTGACGGGATTGAATGCCGCGCTGCTGCTGATCGACGACACGCAGGGTCGCGTCGGCACCGTCACGGCCCTGCTGCGCCCGGGCACCCGGCCCGCGTCGTCGGTGCCGGCCGCGCCGGCACTCCCGCCCGCCGTTACGCCGGCACCGGCCGTCGCGGACCTCTCGGCCGCCGAGCAACGCCCGCTCATCGACGCGGTGCTCGCGAAGTTCGGCGGCGACGTGAAGCAATGTGCGGTCGACGTCGAAGACGAAATGCCGGCGCACGAGCGCCGAAAGGCGTCGCGCGCCGTGGCGATTTCCGCCGACGAAGCGCTGGTCGCGATACCGTGCCAGACCAGCAGCATGTATAACCACACCGACCTGTGGTATCGCGTGCGACGGACGGCGCCCTACTCGCCGACGGCGATGAATTTCGGCGAGAACGCGAACGCGGGACTCGATTCGGCGTCGTTCCCGAACGAACTGACCGAGGCCGGCTACGATCCCGCCAGCGCGACGCTGTCGAGCAAGGTGAGGCTGCGCAGTGCCGGCGACTGCGGATCGACTGCATCGTGGATCTTCGACGGCCGACGCTTCATGCTCGGCGATATCGCCACGCACGGCACGTGCAACGGCCTGTTCGACGATCAGTGGCCACGCCTGTATCGACGGGCCGATGCGGCGGCCAGCCCGCGCTGACGCATCACCTCACGCGCCGACGATCGAGATCGAAAACCCGTCCCAGCCCTTCTGCCCGACCGTCTGCACGGCCGTCGTCGTGAGATTCGGCGCGGCCACGAGACGCGCGAACCCGTCGCGCACGCCGACCACGTCGGGCTCGCGATTGTCCGGATCGGCCACGCGCCCGCCGCGCACGACGTTGTCGACGACGATCACCGTGCCGGGCCGCGACAGCTTCAGCGCCGCGTCGAGATAGACGGGGTTGTTGTCCTTGTCGGCATCGATGAAGATGAAATCGAACGGCGCTTCACCCGCGTCGATGAGCCGCGCGAGGCTGTCCTTCGCGCTGCCGACCACCACCGTCACGACTTCCGCGAACCCGGCACGCGCGATGTTCCGCGTCGCGACCTTCGCATGCTCCGGGTTCAGTTCGAGCGTCACGAGCGTACCGCCCGGCGGCAACGCGCGCGCGAGCCAGATCGTGCTGTAACCGCCGAGCGTGCCGACCTCGAGGATCCGCCGTGCGCCGCGGATCGTCGCGAGCAGTTGCAGCAGCTTGCCCTGGTTCGGCGCGACGTTGATCGCGGGCAGCCCCGCTGCGTCGCTCGCCGCGAGCGCGGCGTCGAGCGCGTCGTCGGATGGCACGAGCGTCGCGGAGAAATACGCATCCACCTGGTTCCAATGATCCTGATTCATCGTGTACCCCTCGTTTGCGGAACAGGCATTTTATGCGCCGCACTGCCATAAGCAACACACCATTCGTTCTAAGGGCCGTGGCGCACGTGCTCCTATAATCGCTCGACCACCACAACAACAGACGGAGCACCCATGACCGATCAGGCCGCATCGAACTGGCGCCTCGAAACCATCGCCGTACACGGTGGTTATCGTCCCGACCCGACCACGCGCGCGGTCGCCGTGCCGATCTACCAGACCGTTGCGTACGCATTCGACGACACGCAGCATGGCGCCGACCTGTTCGACCTGAAGGTGCAGGGCAACATCTACACACGGATCATGAACCCGACGACCGACGTGCTCGAGCAGCGCCTCGCCGCGCTCGAGGGCGGCATCGGCGCGCTGGCGCTCGCCTCGGGGCAATCGGCCGTCACGTACGCGATCCAGACGATCGCCGAAGCCGGCGACAACATCGTGTCCGCGAGTTCGCTGTACGGCGGCACCTACAACCTGTTCGCGCATACGCTGCCGCAATACGGGATCACGACGCGCTTCGCCGATCCGCGCGACCCCGCGTCGTTCGAGCCGCTGATCGACGCGCGCACGAGGGCGATCTTCGCGGAATCGGTCGGCAACCCGCTCGGCAACGTCACCGACATCGCCGCGCTCGCGGAAGTCGCGCATCGCCACGGCATCCCGCTGATCGTCGACAACACGGTGCCGTCGCCGTACCTGCTGCGCCCGTTCGAGCACGGCGCGGACATCGTCGTGCATTCGCTGACGAAGTATCTCGGCGGCCACGGCACGAGCCTCGGCGGCGCGATCGTCGATTCGGGCACGTTCCCGTGGGCCGAGCATGCGGACCGCTTCAAGCGGCTGAACGAGCCCGACGTCAGCTATCACGGCGTCGTCTACACGGAAGCGTTCGGGCCGGCCGCCTATATCGGCCGCGCGCGCGTGGTGCCGCTGCGCAACATGGGCGCGGCCATTTCGCCGTTCAATGCGTTCCAGATCCTGCAGGGCATCGAAACACTGGCGCTGCGCGTCGAGCGCATCAGCGACAACGCACTGAAGATCGCGCAGCATCTCGCGCGCCACGAAAACGTCGAATGGGTGAACTATGCGGGCCTGCCCGATCACCCGGACCATCCGCTCGTCGCGCGCTACCTGTCGGGCCGCGCGCCGGGCATCCTGACGTTCGGCGTGAAGGGCGGCCGCGACGGCGGCGCGAAGTTCCAGGACGCGCTGAAGCTGTTCACGCGGCTCGTCAACATCGGCGACACGAAATCGCTCGCCACGCACCCGGCATCGACGACGCACCGGCAACTGTCGCCGGCCGAACTCGCGAAGGCCGGCGTGAAGGAAGAAACGGTGCGGTTGTCGATCGGCATCGAGCATATCGACGACCTGCTCGCCGACCTCGACCAGGCGCTCGCGCAGCTTTGACGGAAACGGGCGCGCCGGCTTGCCGGTGCGCCCTGCCTCGAATGGGTTGACCTTGAAGCGGCTTCAAGGTGTTCAATCCCCGGTTGGTGCCGGGGCAATGCCCGGCGTGTACGAACCACCCGTACCCTGCAGCCGGATGGCCCGATGTCGAGCCCGCTGCGGTACGCCAACCGTCCGAGAGGCCTCATGACACCGACCGCGAAGCTTGCGCTGCTCACGTTACCGCCCTTGCTCGCGGCCTGTTTCGGCGCCCTCGCGGCTGCCTGGCGCGCACCCGGCCCGAAAACATCGAGCGTCATCCAGCATTTCACCGGCGGCATCGTGTTCGCGGCCGCCGCGCTCGAACTGCTGCCGCAGGACCGCGCACATGCGCTGTTTCCGGTCGTCGTCGGCTTCGTGCTCGGCATCGCGCTGATGCTCGCGATCCGTGCGCTGTCGGGCGCGATCGAGACGCGCTTCGAGGAAGCGCGGCTGCCCGTGAGCCTGATCATCGTCACAGCGATCGACCTCGTCATCGACGGCCTCGTGCTCGGCATCGCGTTCTCCGCCAGCGACGAAAGCGGCATCATCCTGACCGTCGCATTGACGCTCGAGGTGCTGTTCCTCGCGCTGTCGGTCAGCGCGGCGCTCGCGGCCGCCGGCATCGGCCGCCTGCTGTCGATCGTCGTTCCGGTCGGGCTCGCGGCGCTGCTGAGCATCGCGGCCGTGGCCGGCAACGCGGCATTCGCTGGACTTCCATCCAATATCTACGCGGCACTGCTCGGGCTGGGTACCGTCGCGCTGCTGTACCTCGTCACCGAAGAACTGCTGGTCGAAGCGCACGAGGTACCTGAAACGCCGTTCGCGACCGCCGCGTTCTTCATCGGCTTCATCGTGTTCTTCCTGATTGAAGGATCCGTGAAGGCCGGATAAGCCGCGCACGACCGCGCACCGGCTACCACGTGGTCGCGCCCGTCGGATACGGTTCGACGATGCGCGTGCCGTTGACGGGCGTCACGCCTTCGTTGCGCAGCGCGGCCCACAGGTCGATCGCATGTTCGCGCGACTTGCGGCTGCCGTCGTCGGTCAGCACGTTCAGCGCGATCACTTCGTCGCGTGTCGTCAGTTGCAGTTGCTCCTTCAGCTTGCGTGACTGATGCGACGCGGTGCGGACGTCACCGAGCACGATCCGCTGCTCGGCGACAGTCGATTCGCCGCCTGCATCCGCCGGCACGAACGTCAGCCGGCCGTTGTCGACCTCGCATTGCCCGCGCGTGAACGTCGCGCTCCACTCGCCGGCCGGTACGGCCGCGAACTCGCAGCGCATCCGCTCGTTCGCGCGCCGGCCGACGTCATGCGCCGACGCATGCGACAACGCCCGCTCCGGCCAGCCGGCCGCCATCGCGGCCGTCGACATCAGGCACGTCGCGAGCACGATTCCTTTCGCGAAATGGCGCATGGCACTCTCCTCTTCGTGTAGGGTGCGGCTGACGGGCAACGCGCCGGCCGGCCGCGAATGAACGGTCAGCGAACCGCAAAACGGTTGTCGTGCGCATCGACCAGCGGCGCCCTCTCCCCGCGATGCACCGTCGCGCGATGGATCTCCTGGTTGCGCGCGACGGCGGCCGGGCTTGCCGGGTAGTCGTGATTCGGGCTCGGGATCACGCCGTCGTGGCGCGCCTTCACCAGTTCCTGACTGACCTCCTGCCGAGTCTTCTGCTGCGCGGCCACGGCCTGTGAAAAGGCCGCCATCGACAGTGCGGCAGCGGCGATGACGATCATCGGTCGCGGAATGTTCATGTTGTTCGCTCCTTGCTGGAAATCCGTGACGGGAGCGTTCACTTTGAGCCGGCGGCGGTGCGGAATCGTGATCGCAGCATGACGGTTTCGTCACCACCGCGACATCCCTGTATCGCACTGCGAATGAAAATGTGTGACGCGCTTCCGCACGCATGACGCGCCGATGACATTTTTCTCATTTGTCCCTCACCTTCACGATCCGAACGCTTTCCAGAATCGGCAACGCCATCGCAACATTCCGCGCCCGCCGGCGCCACGCGCGGCGCGGAATCGACCGATGCACGAAACGATCATCTTGAATCCCAGGGGAACACCATGAAAACTCCAGTTCGGCTCGCCATGATGTCGGGTGCGCTGCTCGCGACCACTCACGCGGCACACGCATCGGAAGTCACGTTATACGGCCTGTTCGATACGTCGCTGACGTACGTATGGAACGCCGACGCGGACGGCAAGAATCTCGTCGGCCTCGGCAACGGCAATCTGCTTGGCAACCGCTTCGGCGTGAAAGGCGCGGAAGACCTGGGCGGCGGGCTGAAGGCGATCTTCACGCTGGAAAGCGGCTTCAATCCAAACACCGGCGCGCTCGGGCAAGGCAACCGGATGTTCGGCCGGCAGGCATTCGTCGGCCTCGAAAGCGCGCGCTGGGGTACGCTGACGCTCGGCCGCCAGTACGATCCGCTCGCGGATCTCATCTGGCCGGTCACCGGCGACTTCTACTTCGGCAGCGTCTACGCGACGCCCGGCGACGTCGACAACTACGACACGTCGTCGCGCACCGACAACGCGCTGAAATACACGTCGCCCGTGATCAACGGATTCCAGTTCGTCGGCATGTACGCGCTCGGCGGCGTGGCCGGCAAGAGCGGCGCCGGGCAAACCTGGTCGGCCGGCCTGTCGTACAGCAGCGGCCCGGTCGACGCGGCGGGCGGCTATTACTACGCGGCCAATCGCTCGTCACTCGCCAGCGGCATCCGCACCGGCTGGAATGGCACATCCGACGGCACGTTCGACGGGTCGCTGGTCAACGGCGGCTATATCTCCGCGAAATCGATCGGCATCGCGCGCGGCGCGTTGCGCTACAACTTCGCGCCGTTCGCGGTCGGCATCGACTACAGCAACGCGCTGTACAAGGCCGATGCGATGTCCGCGTTTCGCAGCACGCAGAAGTACGACACCGCGCGCGGCTTCTTCAACTACCAGGCGACACCCAGCCTGCTCGTCGGCGTCGGCTACAGCTACACGCGTGCCCGCGGCGATACGAGCGCGACCTACCATCAGGTGTCCGCCGGCGCCGACTACGTGCTGTCGAAGCGCACCGATCTCTACGCGGTCGGCGCATGGCAACGCGCGAACGGGGAACAGCGCACGCTCGACGGCGGCACGCAAACGGCGCAGGCGTCGATCGGCTCGTACGGTTATGGCGGAACGCGCAAGCAGGGCATCGTCAATCTCGGGTTGCGCCACCGGTTCTGATCACGGCGGCCATACCTGATCGCGGCCGCCATACGCGCGCCGCATGACGAAAATTTCACGTTCCGATCAGGTTCGCGAAGCGTCGCATCGCTACGATCGGAAACGTGACGGGCAGCGCCCGTTCCAGACCACGCAAGCGAGTCGCTGCCGCACGGCACGGCACGCGTTAGGCCCGGACACGTCGAGTGCCGGGCTTTTTTTTAATCGCGCCCCGATGATCAGGGCGTTGAATCGCGTTGCGGAAACAGGCAGTTATGCGTCTTCACGTACAAGTTCGGATTGCCGCAGCGATGCCCGGCGTAGTCGATCTGCTCGCCCGGCATGAGATCGGCCGGCACCGGCCTTTTTGTCGCGGCGGCGGGCGTGGTCTGTGCAGCGGGCGTAGTGCCGGAGCGTGTCGATGCGCAGCCCGCGAACAACGGGACGATCAGGACTGCGATCAAGGCGAGGCGAATGGCGGGACGAGGCACTTTTCAAGTCCGGTGTGAAAGTCAGAACAAGGCCGCCCGCGTACCATACGGCTATCGCGAACGGCATGAATGCCGCCGGCCACGTCGACCATCGGCAGACTTCATGTTCCGCTTCCCGCTCATCGCGCCCATGACGCGAACATGACGAATGCGTCATGCCGCTCGCGTCCGAACCGCGCCTCGCCACCTCACGCAATCTGACGCATTTTTCATCTGGCGATCACGATCACGCACGGCTGCTTTCGCATACTGGGTCCATGGTTCGCCACCCGGCGGCCCTGATCAAGGAGAGCACTCGATGAAAACCGCAAAACTCGCTGCACTGTTCGTCACCGCCACGCTGTCGCTCGGCATGGCCACGCAGGCCGCCTTCGCGCAGACGCAAACGCAGGGCAAGACCCGCACGCAGGTCGTCAATGAACTGAAGCAGGCACAGCACGACGGCGTCGTGCCGGTGAGCAAGACGCAGTACCCGCCGACCGGCGAGCTCGTCGCGCGCAACAAGGAGCTGCACGGGGTTTCGGTGCATGGCGGCGAGAAGAAGCCGCAGACCGACAACCACGACAACCTGACCGCGCAGAAATGACGCTCGGTCAACCGACCGCAGGCAGCACGGCGCGCGCGGCCGCCTCATGGCGAACGCGCGGGCGAGCTCGCCCGCGGTGTCAGGTATTGATGGCCGCCGGCCGTTTCAGCTCGGCCGGCCGGCGGGGAAAGCGCAGCCAGAACGTCGTGCGCCGGCCCGGGTCGCTGTCGACACCGCACTCGCCGCCATGGTTGTCCATGATCGACCGGACGATCGCGAGGCCGAGCCCCGTCCCCGACGCCGAATTGTGCCGCGACGGATCGACGCGATAGAAGCGCTCGAAGATCCGCCCGACATGCTGGGCCTCGATGCCCGGTCCGGTATCCGACACGGCAATCGTCGTCGCACCGCCTTGCTCCACGCAGTCGATCGTCACGACGCTGCCGCGCGGCGCGTAGGCCAGCGCATTCGACAGCAGGTTGCTCAGCGCACGCTGATACAGCGTCAGGTCCGCATCGACCCACGCATGGCCGTCGACCTTCACCGTCACGCCGGCATCCTCCGCCAGCGGCTCGTAGTAGCCCGCGACGCGCCCCGCCTCTTCCGACGCATCCAGGCGCCGCACGCTGATCGACGTGCCGGCCTGTTCCGAACGCGCCAGGAACAGCATGTCCTCGATCATCCGCGACAACCGCTGGTATTCGTCGATGCTCGACTCGATCACGTTCCGGTATTCGTCCGCGCTGCGCGGCTGCGACAGCACGACCTGCGCGGCCGCCTGCAGGTTCGTGAGCGGCGTGCGCATGTCGTGTGCGAGATTCGACGAGAACTGGCTCAGCCGCGTGAACGATTCGTTCAACCGTTCGAGCATGCCGTTGAACGCGTGCTCCAGCTCCTTCAGCTCGCCGGCCGTATCGAGCGCCGGCAGCGGATGGGCGAGCCGGCTCGTCGACATCTGTTCGGCACGCGCCGCGAACCGCCGCAGCGGGCTCAGCCCGAGCGCCGCGATGCCGTAAGCGATCGCGGCCGCGAGCACCACGCCGAACACCTCGATCACGACGATCGTATAAGCGTGCGTGCGCAGCAGCAGCACGTCGGCGCTGCGGTCGTACTGCACCACGACGCGCACCACGGGCGCGCCCGCACCGGCAAGCGGCACATTCGTCACCAGGTACTGCTGCCTTGCGCCGGGCGGCGCGACGCCGACCGGCACGCGCCCTGCGTTCAGCGACATCAGCGGCGCAACGAGGCGGAAGCCGGGCGTGCCGACCAGGCGCGCGCCCGTGGCGTCGAAGATCGCGAGATCCATGTTCGGATGACCATGCAGCTGGTCGATCCAGATATCGGTGTTACGCGCGACGTCGGCCGTCGAGCGCGCTTCGGCCAGATGCGCGCCCAGCGCGGCGGAGATGCCGGCCATCTGCTCGGCCGCCGCGGTTTCGACGCGATTGCTCAGCGCCTCGTACAGCGCGACGCCGCTCGACGCGAGGATCACCGACGTCGACAGGATGATCAGTGCGGTCAGGCGTCCGCGCAGCGTGCGCGGCAGCAGGCGCGCGATCATGCCGCGCTGCCGCCGCGCGCCTCGAGCACGTAGCCCATGCCGCGCACCGTATGGATCAGCTTCGGGTCGTATGCATCGTCGATCTTCGAGCGCAGGCGCCGGATCGCCGAATCGACGACGTTCGTGTCACTGTTGAAATTCATGTCCCACACCTGCGACGCGATCGTCGCGCGCGGCAGGATCTCGCCCTCGCGGCGCATCAGCAGCCACAGCAGCGCGAACTCCTTCGCGGTCAGCAGGATCGTGTCGCCCTGCCGGGTGGCCTTGCGGCGCGTGAGATCGAGTTCGAGGTCGGCCACGCGCAGCGTGTTCGAATCGCGCGGCTGGCCGCGCCGCAGGATCGACTTGATGCGCGCGGTCAGCTCGACGAAGTCGAACGGTTTCGCGAGATAGTCGTCGGCGCCGAGCTCGAGGCCCTTCACGCGATCGCCGACATCGTCGCGCGCGGTCAGGAACAGCACGGGCGTCGACTTGCTGCGCCGCAGGTTCTGCAGCAGCGTCCAGCCGTCCTGCCCGGGCAGCATCACGTCGAGCACGAGCAGGTCGTACTCCTCGGTCTCGGCCTGATGCTGGCCCGTGATGCCGTCCTCGACCCAGTCGACGACGTAGCCGGCCTCGGTCAGCCCCTTGCGCAGGTACGCGCCCGTCTTCGGTTCATCCTCGACTATCAGAATTCGCATCACGTATTACCCTTGAAGAAACCCAGCCGGCGCAGCACGCCCGAGCCGAAGCCGCCGCGCAACGCCGCGCGCCACGACACCGCATGGCTGACACGGTACAGCACCGGCAGCACCAGCAGCGTCAGCGCCGTGGACGACAGGATACCGCCGATCACGACCGTCGCGAGCGGGCGCTGCACCTCGGCGCCGGTGCCGGTCGCGAACGCCATCGGCAGGAAGCCCAGCGACGCGACGAGCGCGGTCATCAGCACCGGCCGCAGCCGCGTGAGCGCGCCTTCGCGCACGGCGGCCTCGAGCGGCATCCCTTCGTCGCGCAGGTTGCGGATGAACGAGATCATCACGAGCCCGTTGAGCACGGCGACGCCGGACAGCGCGATGAAGCCGACCGCCGCCGTGATCGACAGCGGAATCCCGCGCAGCCACAGCGATACGACGCCGCCGCTCAGCGCGAACGGAATGCCGGTGAACACGAGCAGCCCGTCCTTCACGTTGTTGAACATCACGAACAGCAGCACGAACACCATGAACAGCGCGAGCGGCACGACCAGCTTCAGGCGCTCGCTCGCGCTCTGCAGCTGCTCGAACTGACCGCCCCACGACACCCAGTAGCCGGCCGGCACGCGCACGTCCTGCTGCAGTTGCTCGCGCGCGTCGGCGACGAACGACCCGACGTCGCGCCCGCGCACGTTCGCGCTGACGACCACGCGCCGCTTGCCGTCCTCGCGGCTGATCTGGTTCGGGCCCGGCGCGACGTCGATCGTCGCCAGTTCCGCGAGCGGCACGTACGGCGCCGCCGCGAGCGGTGCGCTGGCGCCGGCCGCCGGTGCGGGCAGCGCGATCGGCAGCCGCTTGATCGCCTCGATGTCCGAGCGCAGCTCGTCGGGCAGCCGCACGACGATGTCGAAGCGGCGGTCGCCCTGGAACAGCGTGCCGGCCTTCTGCCCGCCGACGGCCGCGGCCACCGAGTCCTGCAGGTCGGCCACGCTCACGCCGTAGCGCGCGAGCTTGTCGCGATCGAGGTTGACGGTCAGCACCGGCAGGCCGGTGGTCTGCTCGACCTTCACCTCCGACGCGCCCGGCACCTTCTGCAGCGCGGCCGCGATCTGCTCGCCGGTCTGGTTCAGCACGGCCATGTCGTCGCCGAAGATCTTCACGGCGACGTCGCTGCGCACGCCCGAGATCAGTTCGTTGAAACGCAGCTGGATCGGCTGCGAGAACTCGTACGCGTTGCCCGGCAGCTCGGCGAGCGCTTCCTCGATCTCGCGCACGAGCTGGTCGCGCGGCTTCTTCGGGTCGGGCCACTGGTCGGCCGGCTTCAGCATGATGTAGCCGTCCGACAGGTTCGGCGGCATCGGGTCGGCCGCGATCTCGGCCGTGCCGGTGCGCGCGAATACGCGCTCGATCTCGGGGAAGCGCGCCTTCAGCGTCTTCTCGATCGCCTTCTGCATCTCGACCGACTGCGACAGGCTCGTGCCGGGAATCCGCAAAGCGGCCACGGCCAGGTCGCCTTCGTTGAGGCTCGGGATGAACTCGCTGCCGAGCCGCGTGGCCAGCCCGAGCGTGGCGAGCACGATCACGCCCGCGCCGATCATCACGCGCGCCGGGCGCGTCATGAATGCGGCGAGCGCCGGTTCGTACGCGCGCCGCGCCCAGCCCATCAGCCGGTTCTCCTTCTCCTCGACACGCTCGCCGATGAACAGCGCGACGGCCGCCGGAATGAACGTGACGGTCAGCACCATCGCGGCCGCGAGCGCCATCACGACGGTAATGGCCATCGGGTGGAACATCTTGCCTTCGACACCTGTGAGCGCAAAGATCGGCAGGTACACGACCATGATGATCAGTTGCCCGAAGATCAGCGCGCGACGCGCTTCCTGCGATGCGCCGAACACTTCCGCGAAGCGCTCGTCGCGCGTCAGCGGCCGGCCGGCGACGGCCTGCGCATGCGCGAGCCGTCTCACGCAGTTCTCGACGATCACCACCGCGCCGTCGACGATGATCCCGAAGTCGAGCGCGCCGAGGCTCATCAGGTTCGCGCTCACCTTCGCGTTCACCATGCCGGTGAAGGTCATCAGCATCGACAGCGGGATCACGAGCGCGGTGATCAGCGCCGCGCGCATGTTGCCGAGGAACAGGAACAGCACGGCGATCACGAGGATCGCGCCTTCGAGCAGGTTCTTCTTCACCGTCGCGACGGCCTTCTCGACGAGCACCGTGCGGTCGTACACGGGGATCGCCTTCACGCCCGACGGCAGCGTGCGGTTCACGTCCTCCATCTTCGCGGCGACGGCCTTCGCGACCGTGCGGCTGTTCTCGCCCATCAGCATGAAGACCGTGCCGAGCACGACCTCCTCGCCGTTCGACGTCGCCGCACCGGTGCGCAGCTCGCGGCCGATGTCGACCTGCCCGACGTCCTTCATCCGCACCGGCACGCCGCCGACGTTGGTCAGCACGATGCTGGCGATGTCGTCGACCGTGCGCGCCTGGCCCGGCACGCGCACCAGATACTGCTCGCCGCGCTTCTCGATGTAGCCGGCGCCGACGTTGTCGTTGTTGCGCTCCAGCGCGCGCACGACGTCGGCGAGCGTCAGCCCGTACGACATCAGCTTTGCCGGGTTCGGCGCGACACGGTATTCCTTCACGTAGCCGCCGATCGAGTTGACCTCGGTCACGCCGCGCACGTTGCGAAGCTGCGGCCGGATGACCCAGTCCTGCAATTCGCGCAGGTCGGCCGCCGTATAGCGCGTGCCGTCGGGCTTGCGCGCGTTGGCGCCGGCTTCGACGGTCCACAGGTAGATCTCGCCAAGGCCCGTCGACGTCGGCCCCATTGCGGGCGTGATACCGGCCGGCAGCTTGTCCTTCGCTTCCTGGATGCGCTCGTTGACGAGCTGCCGCGCGAAATAGATGTCGGTGCCGTCCTTGAAGATCACCGTGACCTGCGACAGTCCGTAGCGCGAGATCGAGCGCGTCTGCTCGAGGCCCGGCAGGCCGGCCATCACGGTCTCGACCGGATAGGTGATGCGCTGCTCGGCCTCCAGCGGCGAATAGCCGGGCGCGGCCGTGTTGATCTGGACCTGTACGTTGGTGATGTCGGGCACCGCGTCGATCGGCAGCTTCTGGTAGCTGAACACCCCGAGCGCGGCCACGGCCGCGATCGCCAGCATCACGAGCCAGCGGTGCGCAATCGCAAAGCGGATCAGGCGCTCAAACATGACGGGATTCCTTGAAACGGGGCACGGTCACCCTCGATGGACGAGCCGCCCGGCCGGTTACACGGCGGGCCGGAAAGCGGGCCGCATAGCGGGCCGCGAGGCGTGCAACGGCACACACGTAGCGCTCATTCATGTTCCGCGCTCCCCTTGCCGAGTTCGGCCTTCAGCACGAAGCTGTTCGACGCCGCGTATTCCTGGCCCGGCTTGAGGCCCTTCAGCACTTCGGTCGCCCGTTCGTCGCGCCGGCCCGTTTCGATGGCCTGCGCGACGAAGCCCTTCGACGAGCGCACGAAGACGGACGGTGCGCCGTCGACGTCCTGCAGCGCGTCGCTCGCGACCGCGAGCGGCACACTCTGCTTGCCCGCGTCGACCGACACGTTCACGAACATCCCGGGCCGCCACACGCCGTCCGGGTTCGGCAGCACGACGCGCGCCGGCGCGGTACGCGTCTGTTCGCCGAGCAGCGACCCCACGTACGCGATCGGGCCGCTCGAGCGCGATTCGAACGCGGTTGCGATAACCGTCGCATCGCGGCCGACCCGTACGTCGTTCAACCGTTGCGCCGGCACGGCCATCTCGGCCCATACCGTCGACAGGTCGGAAATCACGAACATGCTGGCATCCGCGGCAATCGCTTCGCCGGGCGTCGCGTGCTTCTCGACGATCGTGCCCGCGAACGGCGCGCGCAGTTCGTAGCGGTTCAGCGCGCCCGCGCCGACCGGCGCGTTCAGCGCGGCGAGCTTCTGCCGCGCGTTCTGCACGGCAATCTCGGCTTCACGCAACTGCACCTGCGCCTGCTGGTAGTCCTGCTCGGCCGAGATGCGCTCCTTCCACAGCGTGCGTTCGCGCTCGTAGGTCGCGCGGGCGCCCGACAGCCGGCGCTCGGCCGTCAGCAGCTCGCTGCGCCGGTCGGCGAGATCGGTGCTCGCGATCACGGCCAGCACCTGCCCCTTCGCGACGTTCTGCCCGAGCGACACCGACACCTGCTCGACGATGCCGGCCACGCGCGGCACGACGTGCGCGGTGCGATCCTCATTGAACTTGATCTCGCCCGGCAACTGGAACGGCGTCGCGATCTGCGCGGGGCCGGCCTTCGCCAGCGCGATCTTCGAGGTCGCGAGCTGCGCGTCGGTCAACGCGATCGCGCCGTCGGCGCGCGCGAACGGGAACGATGCCGATTCATTGCCCGCCTTCACGTCGATCGTCGCGTCGAACACGTGCGGCTTGCCGATCGACTGCGCGGACACGAACTTCTGGCCGGCCGCGTCGAAACGCAACGGCTCGTGCGTGCGGTCGTAGCGAACCAGCGTGCCGGACACGGTGACGCCCTTGTCGGCCGGCTTGCCGTCGACGAACGGATAGACGATGAGGCGCGCGTCGCCGGGTTTCTCCGTCATCACGATTTCGACGGACAGCTTGCCGCGCTTGAGCACGACGCCGCCGCGCTCGCCGGTGGCTTCGGTGGATGAAGCGGCAACGGCCGCCGATGCGGACGCGCCGTTGCCGCCGCCGTTGCGCGTGACGCCGAGTGCGCCGATGACGATCCCGGCGCTGCCGAGCAAGACCGCCGCGATGATCAGGATTCTGTTGCGTGACATGGTGATCCTTCAGGTAAAAGAGGCGTCCGTTGCGCTATTGCGTAACCGGTGCCGGTGCAAGCGGCACGAGCGGCGTTCCGACCAGCCGGCCGATGTCGGCGCGGGCCGTATGGGCATCGGCGAGCGCACGCACGTATTGCGACTGGCCCTGGAACAGCGTGCGCTGCGCGTCGAGCACGTCGAGGAAGCTGAACTTCCCGAGCTCGTAGCCGCGCGACATTGCGTCGAGCGCGAGACGCGCGGCCGGCAGGATGTCGGCCTTCAGCCGCTGCGCTTCCTGCGCGGCGGCTTCGAAATTCGCGTACGCCTGCGTGAGGTCCAACCACAGCCGCGTGCGTTCGCGATCGAGATCGGCGTTCGCGCGCGCGGCCTTGTGCGTCGCCTCGAGCAGCGCGCCCTTGTTCGTGTTGAACAGCGGAATCGGGATCGACACGCCGACCACCGCCTGGTTGTCCGGCACGCCGCCCGTGGTCACGCGCTTCACGCCCGCGCTGATCGTCACGTCCGGAATGCGCCGCGCGCGTTCGAGCGACACGGCCGCGTTCGAGCGCAGCATCTCGGCGCGAGCGATCCGCGCCAGCGGAGCGTCATCGAGCTGCGCGGTCAGCGCGGACAGTTGCTCGACCGGCGGCACGACTTCGAGATCGCCCTGCGCCGCGAGCCGGCCGTCGCGTGCTTCGCCCATCACCGCGTTCAGCTTTTCGCGCGCGACGTCGACACGGCCGCGCGCCGTCACCACTTCGATCTGCACGCCGGCTGCCGCCACGTGGGCCTTGGTCGCCTCGACCGGCGACACCTTGCCGGCCTGCGCCCGGCGACTCGCGAGATCCGCGGAGCGCGCCGCGATCGCGGCCGATTCCTCGGTCACCTGAAGCTGGCGCTGCGCGGCGAGCAACCCGTAGAACGCGGCGATCACGTCGGCGCGCACGACGGCGCCCTGCTCGTCGAGCGATGCATTGGCCGCTTCCCTGCCGTACGACGCGACATCGAGCCGCGCACTGCGCTTGCCGCCGAGTTCGATCGTCTGGTTGATCAGCGCGGTCGACGTGCGCTCGGCGCGGCGAAACCCTTCCTGCAGGAACGACACTTCGGGATTGGGACGCGCGCCGGCCTGCATCAGCGCGCCGGCCGACGCATCGACGTCCGCGCGCGCGCCGCGCAGCGCCGGGTTGTTCCGGGCCGCGACCGATAGCGCATCGGCAAGCGTCAATGAGTTGGAAGGGAGAGCGTCGGGAGGCGGTGCGCTGATCGGCGCGGCGCTGCCGGAGGCAGACGGGGCCGGCCCCGGCGACAGCGACGGCTGCGCATGAGCCGTCGCGGCCATCGCGAAGACGATGGCCACGGCGAGGTTGAGCTTGAGCATGTTCGGTTCTGCGGTAACGGTTCGCGACCGATGCTACGGTCCGGCCGCAGTGTGAACATGAGGCGAAGATGATATTTCCGTCATGTTGGGGGCGTGGTATTCGCCGAGCCAGCGTACGGATCCGTGCAGATAGCCATTTGTACGCGACGCCCAAGCGCTCCCGTCCGATCCGATGATGCCGTCAATTTTCATCGGACTCGTCTCATCGCTCCCGACAATTCGATCCGATCAAATCAAAATCACAAACGTGACTTGCATTCCGAAATTTCGAACCGGTTCTATGGACATCTTTACTTGAAAAGACGACTGTTCAATGTCCCGGGAACACGAACGTAACGACGCTGGCCCCTGCCCCCGATGATGGGCACACACTCACCGGCTTCGTGATCTACGGCGAAGATTTATTTGCAGAGTAAGGAACTGGAATCAGCATGAGAATTTTTATCTCGGCACTCATCGCACCCATCGCAACGTCGTTCTTTTTCTCCACCCATGCCGCAGCAGAATGCCAGGGATCACAAAATCTACCGTCACAGCAATTTTTCGTGTCCTTCTCGCCCAACAGTTACGAAGTCTCCAAATCCGAACGGATGCGAATTGAACGATGGGCCTCGACAATGAACACCAAGTATCCAATTCAAAACTGGATCGACATCATTGGCAGTGCATCAGGAAATGAAATTAGCCCCGATCAACTTGCAACGAAACGTGCTTCGGCGACGGCGAAGGTGGTCATAGACAGCGGCCTGACAAACGCGCCGCTTCAGATCAAAACGCAAATTTATCCAGCCAATAGCACAACCGATTCACCATCGGACACCCGCGAGGTCACCGTTCAAGTGAGCCCAGGCTGCCCCGACAACTGCTGTACGGGCCGTTGACATGAACGCCGCCGCGCTTGCGTTGAACCCCACACATCCAGCGCTTTCGCGCGACGGCCCATCGAATCTATCCGGGCGAGATTTCGATGTTCGATTCGCGCGTCATATCAATCGCCGAACTGGCGAAGCAATCAGGGCGTTCTCGAGAATCAGGCTGTCCCTCGCTTCGCGCGCCGCCGCTGCACGAGCCAGTCGAGCAGCTGCCGCCCGTCGCGTTCGCCGAACCAGCGCGCGTGACCGATCAGGTAACCGTCATATGCAATATCGACGATCGCCGGCGCATCGATGATGCAGCCGAAATAAGCGACTTCCGACAGCGCGAACTCCGTATGCACGATCGGCAGCAGCGCGACCAGCGCCGCATAGGCGTCGTCGCCCAGCGGTTCGAGCGATTCGTACCCGTCGAGCAGCGCGTCGATCTGCGCGTACTCGACGCGCCGCGCATCGGCCGGCGCCATCCAGTCGACCGTATTGCGCTCGATCGCGAGCGCGAGGTCCATCACCGCACAGGTGCGATCCGACAGCCCGAAATCGAGTACGGTCCGCACTTGCGCGCCGGGCCCTGCCTCCGTCCACAGGAGGTTCGACGCATGCCAGTCACCATGCGTCCACAGCGGCGGCAGCGCAGGCAGCAGCGGCACGAGGCGCGCATGATACGGGCCGATCGCGTCGGCCACGTCGCCGCGCCAGTCGCGCGCACCGAGCGCGCGCACGAGCAGCGGCTGCGCGTCGACCCAGCGTTCGAGCGCGCCGGCCAGATCGGCGGACGACAGCACGCGAAAGCTCGACAGCAGGGTCCGCACGGGCCGCGCCGGCGCATCGTAGCCGGCCGACGCGTGATGCAGCTCCGCCAGCGCGCGGCCGGCCGCGTACGCGTGCGAAGCATGCGTAAAGGGCTGCCACGACATCACGCCGCGATACGGGTCGACGCCAGGTGCCCGTACGTGCACTTCGTAGGTCCAGTCGCCGGATGCGAATGCGGTCGCGCCGTCGCGATCGGCAAGAATGTCGACCACCGGCATCCCGCGCTCGCGCAGATGCGCGATGAAGCGATGCTCTTCCTCGAGCCCTGCGACATCGCGCAGGCTCACATGATGACGCTTGACGAACAACCCGCGCCCGTCC
>NZ_JAAGPH010000144.1:0-238 GCF_017104705.1 Burkholderia sp. Se-20373
GAAAAAAAAAAAAACTCCTTTTCTCCCTATCCCTCCTTCTTATCACCCCTCTTAATCCTTCCCTCTTCCTCTCCATTACTCACTCCTCATACTATACATTCATATCACACTCTACAACTCCCAATACCACATCTCTTCCCTCTACTCACCCTCTACTCTACTCTCTTTCCATATCCCTCACCTCTCCTTCCTCTTCCTTTCCTTCCCTCCACTACTCTCTCCTCATATACCGCTCACC
>NZ_JAAGPH010000013.1:0-90873 GCF_017104705.1 Burkholderia sp. Se-20373
CGCCGGCGGCGCTCGCGGCCGCGGCCGACCCGCTGCGTTTCCCGGTCGTCGTCAAGCCGTCGGAAGGCTCGGCGAGCGACGGCGTGCGGCGCTGCGAGAGCATCGCCGAGGTCCGTGCGCAGCTCGACGCCCTCGCCGCCGGGCAAGCCGACGCGCAAGCGCGCGCGACCGAGCGCGTCGTGATCGAGGAATTCCTGAGCGGCAGCGAATACTGCGTCGAGTATTTCGACGGCCGGTACGTCGGCGCGCTGCGCAAGCTGAAACGGCACGGGGCGGGCTTTCTCGAGCGCGGCTATACGTCCGAACTCGACCTCGACGCGGGCACGCTGCGCGCACTGATCGACGTCGGGTCGCGCGCCACGGCGGCGGCCGGGCTGACCTGGGGGCCCGTGCACCTGGACTGCATCGTGCACGACGGCGTGCCGCACGTGATCGAACTGAATCCGCGCATCGCGGGCAGCTTCATCTGCGACATCGTGCGCGACGGCTATGGCTTCAACGTGGTCGAAGCGTTGCTCGACAAGCTCGACGGCCGCCCGGTGGAGATTCCCGAGCGGTTCGAACCGCATGCGTATGCGCGCGCCGAATTCCTGCTCGACAGCGATCCCCGCGCGTGGCGTTTCGCGCAGGCGGGTGAGATTCACGACGGCACGGTCACGATCAGTTACGGGCCGCAGGTGCTGCCCGATCGCGAGCGGCGCGCGTTTCTTTATGTGCGGGTGGCGCTGCCGGTCGCACACGGTGTGGACGGTGCGCCCGCGCATCCCGGTTCGTCAGCCCACGGGCATCCCGTCGGGCAACCCACCTTTTCCGGCTAGCGGTGAAACGACCGACTGCACGCCATCCCGGGCTCGGCCGAAAGTCGTCGTTCCGCGTGGCTGCGGTCGGGCATCGTCACAAACGACGCCCCAGCAACTGCCCCGGCCACCCTTCCACGTCGAAGGGTGAAATGCGCTCATAGCCGCACGACTCGTAGAATCGCACCAGCGCGCCGGTCCCGCCGCCGTAGCAGTCCACCCGCAAGCGCGCCACCCCGGCCGCGCGGGCGCGCTCGTCCGCGAAGGCCATCAGGCGCCGGCCGACACCCCGCGCCCGCGCATCGCGCGACGCCACCAGCACGCGCACATAGATTTCCGGCTCGGTCGCGGGTGGCACGTAGGGCATCGAATCGCCAAGGATCAATGCGCCGACGACGCGGCCGTCCTGATCTTCTGCCACCCACGCGTCGGGCAGCGCGCAGGCGTCGGTTACGAGCGCGATCCGCCGGGGATGCGTCGACCAGGGCTCGCGGCCCCATTGCCCGTCGTTGCCGATGGAGACGAACCATGCAATCACGTCGTCGAAGATCCCCAGCACGGCCGGGGCATCGCGTGCGCTGGCACGACGAATCGTCACTTTGTCCACGCCTGTCACCGTCACGTTCAACACGCCTTCGCCTGCGTCATCGACCGGCGCGCAATGGGATGTCATGCCGGGCTGCCCAGCGACACGCGATGGTAGCCCGACGATCAAGCCTGCTACGGTACTGACATTCCACCCGATTGATCAAGGTGTGACGGCCCGCGATTCGACATGGCGGGTAGTCTTCGTGAAAAAAACGGGAGATCGGCGAAAGGCGGGGGCAATCGGCCTTCGCATGCATGGGCGTCCGCCACGTTGCCGGCGGATCGGCACGGCAAACGTGGTTCGAGGCGTAGCAAGGAAGCCGAAAGATCATGCTGCAGCGCATCGCCCGCGGCGCTCGCCCGATCCCGCGCGCCGCCCCGCCGCCTGCGCCGCCCCGGATCGCAGCGGATCGATTCCCGCGCGCATGTCGCCGTTCACGGCAAAAATATACAATCGACGCGATGCATCGCAGGCATGAAGCGCCAGCCGCCCACTCTCGCTCGCCACCATGAACGCACCCACTGATTCCCCCTCCTCCGCCGCGTCGGTACTCGGCGTCTATCGTCAACCGGCGGCCCCGTCCGCCGGGCAATGGATCGTCAGCCGCTCCGAACGCGCGGACCTGTACCGCATCCAGCATCACCGGCCCGACGGCAGCACCTCGGTCGATACGGTCGTCGATGCGGACAACCTCGATGCGAAGCTGCACAAGTGGATCCAGGAGGGCTTCGTCCGGCGTGAAGCCGGCGATCGCGCGGCGCCCGCTCATCGCGGCGCGTTCATGCAGGCGCTGCGAAGCGCGCATGCGTCGCGACCGGCGGCAACCGGCGCTACGGCGCACGTCGCGCAGGTGGGTGGCGTGCCGATGCCGCGCGGCCCGGGCGGGCCGCTCGTGCCGCCGCTGAACCCGGCCTACCTGTTCACCGCGCGCGTGTCGAACGTGCTGGAAGACATCGTCGAGAACCGGCGCATCCTGCTGATCGGCCACACCGGCACGGGCAAGACGAGCCTCATCGAGCAGGCCGCCGCGCTGGCCGGCCACGGCGTGCTGCGCTCGAACATGAACGGGCAGACGACGGTCGGCGACTTCGTCGGGTTCTGGACCGTCAAGGGCGGCGAGACGATCTGGGTCGACGGCGTGCTGCCGACCGCGATGCGTGAAGGGCTGTGGCTCATCGTCGACGAGATCGACTTCGCGGAACCGGCGATCCTCGCGGTGCTGACCGCCGTGCTCGAACCGGCCGGCCGCTTGTTGCTGAAGGAGAAAGGCAACGAGATCGTCGTCCCGCATCCGTCGTTCCGGCTGTTCGCGACCGCCAATGCGGTGGGCGCGATGGGGCAGTTCCGCCATCTGTACCAGGGCGCCAACGTGATGAACGAGGCGTTTCTCGACCGCTGGCGCGTCTACCGCCTCGACTACCTGCCGCCGCCCGACGAGGCGCGCGTGCTGCAGCGCACGTTCGGCCCGGCCATGACCGCGGCGATGGCCGACACGCTCGCGGCGATCGCGGCGGACTGCCGCGCCGCGTTCGTCCGCGAGGATCTGGCCAGCGCGTTCTCGACGCGGCGCCTGATCGACTGGGCCGAGCTGATGCTGCGCACCGGCGATCCCGAATCGGCCGCCGGCCCGACGATCTATGCGAAGGTCGGCGCGGAAGACGCCGACCTGATCCGCAGCATCATTCGCCACTACATCGACGTCGAGGCCTGACGCGATGGACCGGGACGACGACGCGCGGTCGCTCCACCTGACCCGGCTGGCCCGCACGCTCGCGCAACGGCACGGCATCGAGGTGCGGTTCGCGCGCCACGGGCCCGTCGCGCAGCACGACCTGCTGGTGCTGCCCGACACGCTGCTCGCCGGCGTCGACGACGATGCGATCACCGGCCTCGTCGACCTCTACGCGGCGCGCATCCGCTTCGGTGCGATCGATGACCTTGCCGCACTGTCGTCGCCCTCGGTGCGGGCCATCGCGCAAGCGATCGACGACCGGCGCGCGGCCGGCCGCCTCGCCGCGATCTATCCCGGCGCGATGACGTTCCTGCGGCGGATGCGTGCGACGACGGCCGCCGACACGCTCCATCGGTGGCCGCGCATGGCATGGCGCGACAAGCTGGTGTGGCGCATCGAACGTGCGCTCTGGGACGAACCGCTGCCTGCCATCGAGCGCGTGCCGTCGCTCGACGCGACGATGGCTGCAGCGGGCGATCTCGTCGACGCAGCGCGCGCAGCCACATCGACCGCCGACAGCATCCGCGCCGCGCACCGGATCGTCGAACGCGTGCGTGCGCTGGCGTCGGCCGGTGCGAACAACATGATGTTCACGGCCGATCCGGGCAGCACGATCGACAGCGACAGCATCGCCGCCGAATTCGAGTCGGACGGACTGGGCGCGCCGGACGACTCCCATGCGCCGGTTTCGGCCGAATCGCGCGCCGGGGCGATCGCCGACGCGGCATCGTCCGCCGAAGCACCGACGCCGGGCGACGCGATGCCGCCCGGCGCGATCCGCCTGTCCGCGGACAACCGGCCGCTGCTGTCGGTCCCGCTGACCACCGCGTTCGACACGGTGACGGACTTCACCGGCAACGGCGAACCGGCGCGCTGGCACCGCCTGCGAAGCGCGGCCCGCGCGCAGACCGAGCCGCTCAAGCGACGACTCGAACGGGCATTGAAAGTGGACGAGCAGACACGCTGGAAACGCGAACAGGAACGCGGCGAGCTCGACCGGATGTCGCTCGCCCGCCTCATCACGTCGCCCGGCTATCGCACGCCATTCCGCGTCCGGCGCGCCGCACCCGGGCGCGACGCGGCCGTCAGCCTGCTGATCGACTGCAGCGGGTCGATGGCCGGCAGGAAGATCGAACTCGCCAGACTGTGCGCGGCCGCACTGTGCGATGCGCTGACGCAGCTCGGCTTCGCATGCGAAGTGCTCGGCTACAGCTCGGTCGAGGATGCCGCGATGCGTGCGCACTACCAGCGCTGGATCGACGCTGGCCGCGACACGTTCGGCTACAACCGGTTCGTCGAACGGCTCGACCTGCGCGTCTACAAGCGCTTCGATTCCGACAACCCGAGCGGCCTCGCGTGCATCGAATGCGGCCACGAGAATCCCGACGGCGAGGCGTTGAGCTGGGCCGCCGAGCGGCTGCTGGCGAAGCGGGCGCGGCGGCGAATCCTGATGGTGCTGTCGGACGGCTATCCGGCCACCGGCGACGGCAACCCGGCGATCCTGCGCACCGACCTGCGTGCCCGCGTCGATGCGCTGCGCGAGCGGCACGTCGAACTGATCGGTGTCGGGATACTCGACGACGCAGTGGAAACCTTCTATCCGGTCAGCAGCGTGGTCGAGCATCTGCACGAGCTGCCGGGCGCGGCGTTCAGTGTATTGAGCGATACACTGCTGGATCGGCGCTAGCCGCTCGCGCGACAGGGTCGAAGCACACTTCGATTCGCCGGCGCGTCACATCGGACGGTTAGCATCGCCGATGGCCGACTCGACTCGCCGCGATGACGCAGGATCCCGCGTTCCGGGGCGTTCGGCCGACCGGTTTCGATGTGCACGCGGCCGGCAGCACGATCCTTGCTCCGCGCCTCCTTTCGATTGTCAACGCGACGGCGGAGTCGGCCGCATCTTCCTGCCACGGTCGGCCGCCGGCACGAAACTGCACATGCCCAGGAAAAAAACCAACCTCTGGTTGCGGCCCCTCGAACTGCTCTCCGTCGCCGCCGGCGCGCGCCCGACGAAGCGCACGAGCAAGCCGCGACCGGCCGCCAAGCGGACGGTCAAGCCGGTCGCCCGGCCGGCCGCCACCGTGCGTCCCGCCAGACGCACCGGCACCGTGCATCCGGCCCGCCCCCCGGCGGACAAGGCGCCCGGCACGTGGCTCCGCTCGTTTCATTCCGCCGGCCCGAGTGCCGGCCGCTACGTGAATCATCTCGCCTACGCGTTGTATCTCCCCGCCGCACCGGCGACGACGGCCGGCATGCCGGTCGTCGTCATGCTGCACGGCTGCAAGCAGAGTGCCGAATCGTTTGCCGCGGGCACGCGCATGTGCCGTCTCGCCGAGCGCTCGGGGTTCGCCGTGCTGTTTCCCGAGCAAGCCAAGACCGTGCATGCGCACCGCTGCTGGCACTGGCATGGCGACGCGACGGAGTCGGAAGCCGCGGCCGTCACGTCGCTGGTCGACGCCATCGTGCGACGGCACGGCTTCGACCGCGACCGGATCTACCTGGCCGGCATGTCCGCCGGAGCCGGGCTTGCCGCGGCACTGGCGATCCGGTATCCCGACCGCTTCGCGGCCGTCGGCCTGCACTCCGGCCCGGCGATCGCCCCGCCGTCGTCGACGTTGGCGGCGATGAACCTGATGCGTCGCGGCCTGCGCGACGACCCGATACGCGCGGTCGATGCCTGCGCCGACGTCGCGTCCTATCCCGGCATGCCGGCCCTCGTCATGCACGGCGCACTCGATACGGTCGTGACCGACCGGAACGCGACGCAGCTCGGCATCGCGTTCGCGCGGCTCAACCGGCTCGTCGACGAGCACGGCGCGATGCGGGTGGGCGAGCAGCGCACCTATGCGCGCGACGATGCCGACACCATCGACTATCTCAAGGCCGGGCGTCTCGTCGTCAGGGTCTGCATCGTCCGCCGGCTGCCGCATGCGTGGAGCGGCGGCGACCCGAGCGAGCCGTTTCATTCCGCCACGGGGCCGGACGCCACCGCGATGTTCTGGCATTTCTTTCGTCGGCAACGCCGCAAGCGGCTGCGATGACGTGCGGCCGCTGCCCCGGCCCGCGGCCCGCGGCGCGCGACGCCGTCATGCGATCACGCCCGGTGCGCCAGTTCCGCCGTGTTCGCGCGATCGCCGGCGCGCCGGATCGGTATCCGGACGCAGAACGTCGTGCCCCGCCCGGGCTCGCTTGTCACGTCGATGGTGCCGCGATGGCGCTTGACGATGCCGTGCGATACCGACAAGCCCAGCCCCGTGCCCTGCCCGACCGGCTTCGTCGTGAAGAACGGATCGAAGATCCGCCGGACGACGTCGGGCGTCATCCCCGTCCCGGTGTCGCTGATCGCGATCGACACCTGCTCGCCGTCGCTCGACGTACGGATCGTGATCACGCCGCGCTCGGGAATCGCGTGCGCCGCGTTCACCAGCAGGTTCATGAAGACCTGGTTCAACTGCGACGGCAGGCATTCGACCTGCGGCACGTCGCCGTAATCGCGCACGATGTCGGCCTTGTACTTGAGTTCGTTGTGGACGACGTTGAGCGTGCTTTCCAGCCCCGCGCGGAGATCGACCACGCTCCACGCGTCGCTGGCCGGACGCGAGAAATCGCGCAGGTCCTGCACGATGCGCCGTACGCGCAGCGCGCCGTCGATCGATTCGTCGATCAGCGTCTCGATCTCGCCGCGCACGTAGTCCAGGTCCGCCGCGCGGCCCGTCGCCGCCAGCGCGTCGCGCGCGGCCGGGTCGAGCTGCGGCAGCGCGGCTTCATGCGCGGCGATCACGTCGAGCAGGCTGCGCACCCATGTCTTCAACGTGTTGAGGTTCGCACTGACGAAGCCGATCGGATTGTTGATCTCGTGCGCGACACCGGCCGCGAGCTGACCGATCGACGCGAGCTTTTCCGACTGCAGCAGTTGCACGTGGGTTTCCTCGAGCGCGTGCAGCAGGCGCCGTTGCTCGTCCTTCTCCTGTTCGAGCCGCGCCTGCGCGGCCTTGCGTTCGTCGATCTCGGTCGCCATGTTCTCGCGCGTGCGCTGCAGCATCGCCGTCGTCTGCTCGTAGCGGTGCAGCGCGCGTTCCAGCTCGACGGTGCGCAAGCGCACGAGCCGCTCGAGCGTATCGGTCATCCCGCGCAGGAAGGTTGTGCGCGCATCGAAGCGGGTCAACAACAGCGTGACGACCAGGGTTCCCGTCGTGAACAGCGTGACCGTCGTCGCGAGCCAGGGCGTATCGACCCCGTTCGCGGCCCCGCACCGCGCGTCCGGCGCGAAATGCGCGGCCGCCATCGCCGTGTAGTGCATGCCGGTGATGCCGACACCCATGATGAAGGCCGCACCGACCCGCTGGGCGGTCGCATGGCGCGCCTGCTGCGCGCGCAACGCCTGTGCGATCCACAACGCGGCCGTCGACGCGATCACCGCGATGCCGATCGACGCGGCGAACAGCACGGCATCGTAGCGGATGCCGGGCTGCATGTGCATCGCGGCCATCCCCGCGTAATGCATGCCGGCGATCCCCGCGCCCATCAGTACGCCGCCGACGAGCAGCCGCCGCCAGCCCAGCCGTGCGCGCGTGACGACGGTCAGCGCGAAGTACGACACGAGCACGGCAATCGCCAGCGACGCGCCCGTATCCGGCCATGCGTAGCCGAGCGGAATCGGCAGTGAAAACGCGAGCATGCCGACGAAATGCATCGACCAGATGCCGGTGCCCATGGCCACCGCGCCGCCGCCCAGCCACGCACGCTTGAGCTTCGGATTGTCGAGCAGCGCAATGAAGGCGGCCAGGTCGAGTGTCGTATAGGAGGCCAGCGTCGCGATCGCGAGCGACAGCAGGACGAGCGGGAGATGGTAGGTGCCGTGCATGATCGAGCGCCCGGATCGAGGTGAGTGCGTTGCCGCGGCGCGCCGTCGTGCACCGCGGCCATCAGGCCGCGCGGGCGGCCTCAGGCCGGCGCCGCGCCCGCATTCGGCGCGCCCCGCGCCGGCTTCGCCGCGGCCTGGCCGGCCAGCACGAGGATGTCGAACGACGTCCCCTCGCGCGTCTCGAAGCGGCGCACGAGCTCGATCTGGTGCGCCGACATCACGCTGCCCTTGGTCATCAGCAGCACGCCGCGATGCGTGCGCAGATCGTCGGCGAGCTGCATCCCTTCGCGCAGCTGCGCGGACTTGACCTCCGCGACCGACGCTGCGATACCGAGGCTCGCCGGGTCCCGCATCAGCTCGGTCAGGCCGTCGACGATCCGCGGGTCATAACGCACGCCGGCCTGCGAGCGCAACGCGTCGAGCGCCTGCTCGACCGAATGCGGGGCGCCGATGTCGCCATTGCGCAGCCCTTCGAAATCGCGCGCGATCGCCAGGATTCGCGAGCCGAGCGGGATCGTGTCGCCCGCCAGGCCGTCCGGCGTGCCGCGTCCGTTGAAACGCTCGTACTGATGCAGCACGATCGACGCGACCTTGTGCAGTTGCGCGACCGGTGTCAGCACCATCTGCGCGCGCAGCGGATGCTGCAGAAACAGGCCGTGCTCTTCCGCCGTCATCTTCGCGAGCGGCTTGCGCAGCAATTCGTCCGGCAGCGACAACTTGCCGATGCCGTGCAGCAGCCCCGCGAAATAAACGTCCTGCGCATGCAGCTCGCTCATCCCGGAGGTCAGCGCCAGCCGCCGCGCGATCTCGCCGACCCGCATCGCGTGACCGCTGGCCGACCCGCAGCGTATCTCGATCATGCTCGCGCAGACCTGGACCATCGCGGTGAAACTGCTTTTCAGGTCGCGTTCCGCGGCTTCGAGGAACATCACGGTCTGGCCGAGTTCCTCCGTGCGTGCGCGCACCTGCGTTTCGAGCTCCGTGTTGAACCGGCGCAGCGCGTCGTTCTGCGCTTCCGTCAGCGCGGCCAGCCGGGCCGCTTCACGCCGCAGGCGCCGTTGCTCCAGCGCCTGTTCGAGGGTCAGCAGCAGGTCGTGATCGTCCCATGGCTTGTTCAGGTAGCGATAGACGCCGCCGTCGTTGACGGCCTGCACGACCGACGCGATTTCCGCATAGCCGGTCAGCAGGATGCGCATCGTGTCCGGATAGAGCGACCGTGCGCGGGCCAGGAACTCCGCGCCGCTCATGCCCGGCATCCGCATGTCGGACACGATCAGGTCGACTTCGGTCGACGCCAGGACCTCGAGGGCCGCCTCGCCGCTTTCCGCGGTCAGGATCGCGTAGCCGGCAGGACGGAACACGCGCCTGAGCGCCGACAGCACGCTCGGCTCGTCGTCGACCAGCAGGATCGACGGTACGCCACCCGCATCGTCGGATGCCGCTGCCGCCCCGGTCGTTTCAGGCGATACCGCATTCAGTCCGTTTGTTGCAGATGTCGTCATGATGGCCTCGGATCATGTATTTATAGTCTCTCTGCATCATCGGCATGCGCCGCGCATTCCGTATCCGGGAAAACGCTGATGCGCTCGCCCGGATCACGCCGCGGATGCGATCTACCCCGCCGCCGAGCCCGGTTCGCGCACGTAGTAGATGTCCCACTCCGCTTCGTCGGCCTGCACGAAGCCGTGCCGGGCATAGAAACGATTCGAATCGCTGGCGCGCAGCGCGCCGACGCGAACGGGTACGCGCTGCGCGTCGGCGTCGGCAAGAATCCTGCGCAGCACGGCCGCGCCGATCCCCTTTCCCTGATGCTCGGGCACGATGTACAGATGGTCGAGCAGCCAGTGATCGTCCTGCGGCCGCACCACGAAAAAGCCCGCGTTCACGCCGTCGGCTTCGATGAAGCGGCACAGCGCCGGATCGAACGACGCGAGAAACCGGTCGCGCGCACGCTGCGGATCGAAACGGCCGATGCGCTCGAGGCTGTCGCGCATCGCGGCGATGCGGATCGCGACCAGCGTCTCGGCGTCGGATCGGGTGGCGACGGGAAAGGTCAGGTTCATTGGCTGGTTGCGCTCATGCGAAGAAACGCCCGGCATCCCGGCGTGGGCGTCGATACCCACTCGCGACACCGGCCGGCACGAACCACGCGCGTCAGGGCGTCTCGATGCCTTCCGCCCGCGTGGCCAGGAATCGCAGGTACTTGCCGTCCTCGTCCTCGAACAGCTCCGGCCCGCCCCCCATGTACGCGCGCATCAGCTCGTCGGCCGCGCGGTCGAGATCGCCCAGCTCGAACTGGCACTGACCGAGCCTCAGGTGCAGGAACGGGTTGCCGATCGCGTTGGGGAAATGCATCGACTGGGCGAGATTGTCGCGTCCGGCCGCGTAGTTCTCTTGATGGAAATTCACGTCGCCGATGGCGGCCATCAACCAGGTGCCGGCTTCCCAGTTGGTCTTGGGTTCGGGAAGCAGGTCGAATCCCGCCCAGAATTTCTCGAGCGCGCCTGCGTAGTCGCCGGCTTCCATCAATGCATCGCCCGCGTCGCTCAGCGCGCCGATCCGTTCGTACAGCGCGTTGTCCAGTTCTGCCATGTCGAATCCCTGTTCCGGAGTTGAAGTCGGCCCGGTGCGGCCGGTGGTTGCGATACGATCGCGGTGATTGCGTGCGGTTTTGCCGTGCGGGTCGGTCATCCGGACGGCATTCATCCAGCATACCCGAGCCATATGACGCGCGTGCCTCGACTTTCGGCGCACCGTCGTCTGCCCGGGCGCGTCGCTTGTCGCATTACACTATCTGCCGCAATGCTACGCGTCCCGACAATCCGTGTTGCTGGGCCTGCTGCCGACCGTGATGTCGGTCGCGCACACCTGGCGAATTTTCGTTTGACTATCGACCCATGCTCCGCTTCGACAATCTCGGCAAGCGCTACGACAAGCGCGTCATCTTCAAGGGACTTCACTACGCATCCGGCGCCGGATGCGTGGCGCTGTGCGACGAAACCGGCAGTGGCAAATCGACGTTGCTCGCGATTCTCGCCGGCACGCTCGACGCGGACGAGGGCGAGGTGTGGATCGGCGGCCATTCGCTGCGCACCGCGCCGCACGATGCGAAATCCGCGCTGGCGTACGTGCCTGACGATTGCCTGGCGTATCCGCTCCAGACGGGCCGCGCGTTTCTCGATCTCGTGGCGGCCGGCAGGAAGACCGTCGTCGACACCCGCACGCTCGAGCTGGCCGATCGATTCGGGCTCGGCCCGCATCTTGAGAAGCGCTTCGAGCAGATGTCGTTCGGCACGCGCAAGAAACTGTTCCTGACGGCGACGACGCTCGGCGCGCCCGCCGTCGTGATCGCCGACGATCCGGACAGCGGGCTCGATGCCGCGTCGCGCGCGGTGCTGATCGATCTCTTTAAGACACTGGCCGCAGACCGTGCCGTCTTTTTTTCGACGTACGATCCGGCGTTGGCGCGCGCCTGTGACGCAAGGGTCACCACTTTTGCGGAGCTTGGATTCGCTGGCTAGACGGCGTCGTCGCCGGAGCAGTCGCGGGGAAGGATCCAGTGTGGTGGCTGGCGGAGGGAGGTCGGCGCATCGACAATCGATCGCCGTCATTTTATGGAAGGAAGTGCGAAACGGACCCACCCGCCCCGCACTTCCGTGACCGTCGCGATGCGCCTACCCGGCGCGACGGGCCCCGATCAACCGACTGTCCAACACCCCCAGCCGGCGATCGTTCGCCCCGCGCACGCGCCGGGCCATGCGCGCCGTCAGGCCTTCAACGCCCCGAACACCTCGTCCAGCATCTTCTTCGCGTCGCCGAACAGCATCCGGTTGTTGTCCTTGTAGAACAGCGGATTGTCGACGCCCGCATAGCCGGACGCCATGCTGCGCTTCATCACGATCGAGGTCTTCGCCTTCCACACCTCGAGCACCGGCATGCCGGCGATCGGGCTGGCCGGATCTTCCTGCGCCGCCGGGTTCACGATGTCGTTCGCGCCGATCACCATCGACACGTCGGCTTCGGGGAAATCGCCGTTGATCTCGTCCATCTCCATCACGATGTCGTAAGGCACCTTCGCCTCGGCGAGCAGCACGTTCATGTGCCCCGGCATGCGGCCGGCCACCGGATGGATCGCGAAACGCACGTCGACGCCCTTCTCGCGCAACACCTTCGTAAGCTCATGCACGGTGTGCTGGGCTTGCGCCACGGCCATCCCGTACCCGGGCACGATGATCACGCTCTTGGCCTCGCGCAGCAGCTCGGCCGTCTCCAGCGCGCTCACCGCCACCACTTCGCCGGCCGGCTGCGCACTGCCGCCCGCCGCCGCGGGCGCCCCGCTGCCGGTGCCGAAGCCGCCGGCGATCACGCTGATGAAGTTGCGGTTCATCGCGCGGCACATGATGTACGACAGGATCGCACCCGACGAGCCCACCAGCGCGCCGATCACGATCAGCAGGTCGTTGCCGAGCATGAAGCCGGTGGCGGCCGCCGCCCAGCCCGAGTAGCTGTTGAGCATCGACACCACGACGGGCATGTCCGCACCGCCGATCGCCATCACCATGTGCACGCCGAACAGCAGCGACACCACCGTCATCACGATGAGCGGCGTCATGCCGTCCTGGACCGTCTCCGCATGCAGAAACGCGCGGCCGAACACGATCACCACCACCAGCGCGGCCAGGTTGAGCCAGTGCCGGGCCGGCAGCAGCAGCGGCTTGCCGCCGATCTTGCCGGAGAGCTTGCCGAATGCGATCACCGAGCCCGCGAAGGTCACCGCACCGATCAGGATGCCGACATAAATTTCCACTTCGTGGATCGCGTGCTCGGCGCCCGTGTACTGCACCGACGTATCGATGTAGCTCGCGAAGCCCACCAGGCACGCCGCCAGGCCGACCAGGCTGTGCATCAGCGCGACCAGCTCGGGCATCTGCGTCATCTGCACCTTCTTCGCGGCGTAGAGGCCGACCGCGCCGCCGACGACCAGCGCCGCCACGATGTACGGAATGCCCTCGGCCGACACGCGCGGGCCGAGCACCGTGGCGAGCACGGCGATCAGCATGCCGATCATGCCGAGCAGGTTGCCGCGCCGTGCGGTTTCGGGGTTCGCCAGCCCGCCGAGGCTGAGGATGAAAAGGATGGCCGCGCCGATATAGGAGACGGTAGTCAGATTGGAAGTCATTGTGGTCGTCTCCTTACTTGCGGAACATCGCCAGCATGCGACGCGTCACCGCGAAGCCGCCGAACATGTTGACGGCCGTGAGCGTCAGCGCGCCCACCGCCAGGCCCAGGATCAGCCCGGACGGACGGCCCTCCGCCGCCGCGTCGCCCAACGGCGGCGCGACCTGCACCAGCGCGCCGATCGCGATGATCGACGAGATCGCGTTGGTGACGCTCATCAACGGCGTATGCAGCGACGGCGTGACGTTCCAGATCACCATGTAGCCGACGAAGCAGGCCAGCACGAATACCGTGAAGTGCGCAAGGAACGTGGCCGGCGCGAACTGGCCGACCAGCAGGAACACCAGTGCGCCGACCGCGAACGTGATGGCGAGCGACTTCGCCGACATCGGCGCGCCGCTGCCGTGGCCGTGGCCCTTGGACGCGGTTGCCGCGACCGGCGGCGTGGCGGGTTTCGGGGCGGCGGCCGGCTGCTGGATCGGCGGCGGCGGCCAGGTGACGTTGCCTTCCTTGACGACCGTGAGGCCACGGATCGCGTCGTCGCTGAAGTCGACGTTGATCGTGCCGTCCTTGCCCTTGCACAGCTCCTCGACCACGCGCAGCAGGTTGGTCGCATACAGCGTCGACGACTGTCGTGCCAGGCGCGACGCGAGATCCGTGTAGCCGACGATGGTCACGCCATGACGCACCACCGCTTCGCCCGGCACCGTCAGTTCGCAGTTGCCGCCTTGCTCGCCGGCCATGTCGACGATCACGCTGCCCGGCTTCATCGACTGCACCATCTCGGCCGTGATCAGCTTCGGCGCCGGCTTGCCGGGAATCAGCGCGGTGGTAATGATGATGTCCGCCTCCTTGGCCTGCTGCGCGTACATCGCGCGCTGCGCCCGCTGGAAGCCTTCGCTCATCACCTTCGCGTAGCCGCCGCCGCCCGAGCCTTCTTCCTCGTAGTCGACCTTGACGAATTCGCCGCCCAGCGACTTGACCTGGTCGGCCACTTCCGCGCGCGTGTCGTTGGCGCGCACGATCGCGCCGAGGCCCGCGGCCGTGCCGATCGCCGCGAGGCCGGCCACACCCGCGCCGGCGATGAACACCTTCGCCGGCGGCACCTTGCCCGCGGCCGTGATCTGCCCGTTGAAGTAACGGCCGAACGCATGGGCCGCCTCGATGACGGCGCGGTAGCCGCTCACGCCGGCCATCGACGTGAGGGCATCCATCTTCTGCGCGCGCGACAGCGTGCGCGGCAGCGAATCGATCGCCAGCACCGTGGCCCGCTTCGCGGCCAGCTGCTGCATCAGTTCAGGGTTCTGGGCCGGCCAGACGAAGCCGATCAGCGTGCCGCCCTCGCGCATCAGCGCGACTTCGTCGCTGCTCGGCGGGCGCACCTTGAGGACGATGTCGCTGCGGCCCCATAGATCGGCGGCCGTGGCCACGACGTCGGCGCCGGCCGTGCGGTAGTCGTCGTCGCTGAAGTTCGCGCCGGTGCCGGCACCGCTTTGCACGGCCACCGAGAACCCGAGCTTGATCAGCTTTTCGACCACGTCGGGAACGGTCGCTACGCGCCGCTCCTTGTGGGCCGTCTCCAGAGGGACCCCAATCAGTAATGTCATATCCTGAACTGTCAGTAGTGGCCGTCGCGAGGAATTACGGCCTGCGTTTCACGTCACCCAACTCAATCCGTGTACGACTTTGCTCCGCGCGCAGCTTGGCACTCCCGCGCGGATTTCACAAACGATCGATCCTCTAATCGATTGTCTTGTCAGGGCAAACCGGTTCATGCTTTTGCCTGATTATGCCGACGAATATCCGGCGCAGGTTCCGATCGGACAAAACCCGTCAAGCATATCCCGTGCCAGAGTCTTTCCAAAATTTATCTTTTGAATCGGCGCGCATTCAATCCATGAATCCCCTGTCTGGACACGACGGGGCTGGCACCCTCCCGCTCACCGGCCGGAACCGCGCCGCACGGGCCGCCGGCACGTGAATCCGTTTGAAACGTGAATAATCGGCGATCGGCACACGAGCACCGGAATCGGTTTCATCGAGAATTTCCTCGCTTGCCGGAACAATGCCATTTGTCGCGCGCCAACGACATAATCCGAGTGGCCGACGCGCTTCAGTGCCGGCGAGTTTAATGGAGAACGCTGACTGGCTGCCGGGCCCCATCCGGCGACGATGATTCACGCTGCGCGTCGACGTGGGCACGAATGCGGCGCCGGTACCCGATTCTCTCGTTGCCGCGCTAGATCAGTTCGGCGACGCGCACGATGACGAGCGCGGCCGGCACGAGCACCGCCTGCGCGCACAACGTGCCGAGCACGCGCGCACCCGCGAGTGTCGTGATGGCGCGCCGAAAGCTGTTCTCCGAGATCCGCCCTTCGATGACGTCGTCGGTCATGACGGAAACCTGCGGGTCGATGACGACCGCCAGCACGACGGTCGCGAAACCGTTGATGACGGACGACAGGTTCGCGCACGTCACTCGCAGGTCGGGCTTCAGGTAGCCCGCGTACAGCGACGCGAATACGCCGACCGTCCAGATCGCCATCGCGGCGACGTTCAGCGCAATGACGCCCCATGACACACCGGTGTTCGCGGTCAGTTGCGTGACGTTCTGGCTGGAAGGCAGTCGTGCGCCGACGCGCAGATAGTTGATCCCGGCGCGACTGCACGCATCCAGCAGCAAGCGGGGAATCGAGCGGTTCACCTGGAAGTGTTCGACGGCGCGACTGAAATAACGCTGGAACGTCGGGATCAGGAACGACCCGACGATGGTCGCCACGGTGGCGGACAACAGGAACCACCGGAAGTCGGCCAGCAAGCCGCTCCCCATCCGGTGCGCGATATCCATTTCAACGCGTTTCGCGATGAACGGCCCCTGAAAGGAATTGGCCGTGCGGGACACGAGCGCGATGATCCCGAACAACGAAAACGACAACGCGATGCGACGGGTGCGCACGCCGGCGATCCGCACGGCATAAGCCAGCGTCGCGATCACATGGATGACGAAGGTGAGCCCGCAGATGATCCAAAGCTGACTGTCCATGCTGGTGCCGCGTGCGTGACGGGATCACGAGTGTACCCGAGCACGGCGCCTAAGCCCGGCGAGGTCGCCTTCGCAGGCGTAACGATTGGACGATGAGCGTCACGCACCACCGCGCGGCGCCCATCCCCGCGCTTCATCCAGCATCCAGGTCGCGAAGGCCCGCAACGGCCCGTCGGCCAGCTCGATCGGTTCGGGCAGGACGAGGCAAAAGTTTTTCGTCACCGCCTTGCCCTCCGGCCAAGGCGCAACCAGCCGCCCCTGCTCGAGCTCCGCGTCGATGTACAGGCGCGGCACCAGCGCGACACCCAGGCCGGCCAGCGCCGCTTCGATCAGCATCGAATGGAGGTCGAAGCGCGCGCCCACCGCCGAATTGGTCAGCACGATGCCGGCCGCCTGTGCATAGGCTTGCCACGCGTCGGGATTCTGTCGCCGATGAAGACGCGGCAGTGCGTCCAGCGACGGGTTCGCCCCGGCGCCGGCGAGCAGCGCCGGACTGCAGACGGGCACCAGCACTTCCTCCAGCAGCGGATGCCGATGCATCCCCGCCCATGCCGGATGCTCGAAATGAATCGCTGCGTCGAAACCGCTCCCGGCCAGCAGGAACGGCTCCATCCGCTCGGCGATATGCACGGTGATGTTCGGATGCCGGTCCTGAAAGTGTTTCAGCCGGGGGATCAGCCAGCGGGTGGCGAAGGTTGGGATGGCGGCGATATCGAGGCTCGCGCCTTCGATCGGCTGCCCCATCAGGTACAGGCTGTCCCGTTCGAGCCGATCCAGACTCTCGCGAACCTGCACCGCATAGCGCGCACCGTTCGGCGCCAGCCGCACCCGATTGCCGATCCGCTCGAACAGCGTGACGCCCAGGAACGCCTCCAGCCGGCCGATCTGGCGACTGACGGCACCCTCGGTCCGAGCCAGCTCCTCGGCGGCGCGGGCAAAGCTGCCGTGTCGGGCCGCGGCTTCAAACGCCTGGAGCGCGGAATTGCTTGGGATCTTGCGGGACATGGACGTCTCGTTGGTCGAAGTGCGTTCACGGTCAGCTTGAGCAAATATCACTGAAGGCTGACTTTATTTCGTTTTATGGCGCGGAATGGCGAGCTTAGCATTACGTTACCGCACTGAACATCACACGTCGCCAGATGAATGTGCAGCCTGCCCAAAGGACAATCCCATGATCTACACCGTGGAATGCAGCTTCGCCGACCTCGACAGCGAAGCCGAATGGAACGACTTCTACAGCCTTGAAAAGCTGCCCGCGCTGATCTCGGTCACGGGGTTTCACACGTCGCAGCGGTTCAAGGCGATCACCGGCGGTTGCCCGGTTTATCTGGCGATCCACACGATCGACGGCCTCGATGTCCTGACCGGCGACGAATATCGCCGCAAAGGCGGCGGCAATTTCGCGAAGTGGCAGCGGCACATCACCGACTGGCACCGGAATCTCTACAGCGATATCGGCTTCGCGCCGGCGGTAAAGGACGGTGAGCATCTCGCACTGAGCGCCGGCGGCCCTGACTCGCTGATTCGGTCAGGCCTCGAACCGCTGGCCATGCAGGCCGTTGCGCTCGAGAAGTGTCCGGCACGCCGTTGGCTCGCCGTCGTGCCACGGAACAGCGCGCGGCTTGTCGAGGCGCCCCCGGAAGGCATTCACCTTTACGCGCCGCTGACGGAGCAGTTGACGAGCACACGCGCCCTTTCGATTGCACAGGCGTAAACCGCGATGCCGAACGTCACCTTCTCGATCGATGCGACGCGGATGCCGGCTGACGAAAGCCTTGCCGAGCTGTCGCGCGATTGCGTCGAACTCTGCACGCAGGTGCTCGAGGCTGAACTCAAGAACGTCCATGTCATTTTCCTCGCGGCCCGGCACGGGCATGGACATCCCGTCTTCGCCGACATCCGGTATCGCGTCGGGACGCCTCGCACGCCGGAGGTCATGAACCGATTCATGGACGCGCTGGATCGGGCGATCGTTCGCCACACCGGCCTGACCGCCCGCATCCGGTGCTTTGGTTACACCGCGTCGAGCATTCACGCTCGCCACTAGCCGATTCGGAGCAACACGATGTCCACCCTTACCTTTCCTGTCCAGCCAGTCGGGGATTTCACGATTACCGCGATCAGCGATGGATATCTCACTGCCAGTTTCGACGTCCTGTCGAATATCGATTCGGATGACGCATCAAAAATGCAGCGTGATGCCGGACAGAAAGAGCCGACGGCCGTTCATATCAATTGCTATGTCGTACGCGGAGCGGGCCGCACCGTTCTCATCGACGGTGGAGCGGGCGGGTTCAAGCAATGGGGCGGCCAGCTCAAAACGAACCTGGTGCTTGCCGGCATCGAACCCGCTGCGATCGACACCATCCTGCTTACCCATGCGCATCCCGATCACGTCGGTGGGCTGGTCAATGCTGCGGGACAAGCCGCGTTTCCACATGCGGAACTGGTCGTGCATCAGCGAGAGATCCAGTTCTGGCAGGACGACGGAAATCTCAGTCGCGCCAGTGAGCGGGCTCGCGGCAACTTTGCGAAGGCGCGTCAGGTGTTCGATGCCTATGACGACCGACTTCGCCTGTTCGACGACGGACACGTGCTCCCCGGCATCAGCGCGCTGCCGCTGCCGGGACACACCGATGGACACACCGGATATGTTCTCGAATCCCGCGATCAAGGCCTGCTTGTATGGGGGGACGTGGTGCATTTCCCGCATATCCAGATTCAGCGGCCGGACGTCTCGATTGCGTTCGATCACGATGCGTCGCTGGCGGCTACTACACGGGCACGCCTTCTCGATCAGGTCAGCGCGGACGGCCTTCTGATCGCCGGCATGCATCTGGGGGAACTCGGGTTCGCACGCATCAAGCGGACGAGCAGCGGGTATGGGTTGCTTTACGAGAACGCAGGCTGAAGCCACACGTGTACTGATGTGCGATGCCGCCACCTCACGCCGACTGGCATGAGTCACCCATCCAATCCAAGTGTCGTTTTTTGAGGGTTATACGACCTTTGCGCCATCCGCTTCGCGTTCCATACTGCACGTGAAGATCGAGCAGGGAAAAGCACAAACGCCATCGCGTCTTGCGCTTTCGGCCCGATCAATCACGACGTAGAAAGGAGCAGAAGATGAGGCTTAAAGACAAGTCGGCGTTAATCACCGGTGGTACCAGTGGCATCGGTCTTGCCACCGCGAAGCGTTTCATTGCGGAAGGCGCCCGCGTCGCGGTGACGGGTCGCGACGAGGCGGTGTTCGAGCGCGTGAGGGCCGAACTCGGCGAGCATGCGCTCGTTCTCAAGGGCGACGTGCGTTCGATCAAGGACATGCGGGCGATTGCCGCCGAAGTCGGCGAGCAGTTCGGCGGCCTGGATATCGTGTTCGCGAACGCCGGCTGGGCGTTCCCGTCCGCAGTCAACGATATCGACGACGCGCTCTACGACGAGATCATGGACATCAACGTCAAAGGCGTGGTGTTCACGCTTCAGGCGGTGCTGCCGCACTTGCGAGCGGGTTCGTCCTTCATTCTCAACACCTCGTTCGTCGCGCAGACCGGCAAGCATGGCATCTCGTTGACCGCAGCCGCGAAGGCCGCCGTGCGATCGCTCGCCCGCAGTTGGTCCTACGAGTTTCTCGACCGAAAAATCCGCTTCAACGCGATCGCGCCCGGTGCGATCGACACGCCGCTGCTGACCAAGTGGGGCATGTCGGACGAATGGGTGCGCGACCGCAAGGCCGAGTTCGCCGACGCCATTCCAGTGGGCCGCATGGGCAACGTCGAGGACATCGCCAACGCCGCGCTCTATCTCGCCAGCGACGAATCCGCGTACGTCGTCGGCACCGAACTGGTCGTCGACGGCGGCGCCTCGCAGCTTTGAGCCTGCGGCGCCCGATTCCGGCGCCCTGCGTGTCATCGCGGCTCATCCACCTGTCTGACCTCACGTCCGCCACGCTTTGAGTCGCGGCGGCCATTTCATGCGGCCCAGCCTGGTAGCACGCGCAGCAGGGCCGACCCGCAAGGAGAATTGATCTTGACCGACAGTAGTGAAAACAATACTTCCGGATCGCCACTCACCCGAGCCGGCCAATCACGCCGCGATGTGCTCAAGTTCGGCAGCATCGCGACGCTCGGCGCCGTCCTCGGCGGCGGCGCCCTGCTTGGAAACGCCCCCTCTGCGCTTGCACAGCCCGGCAACGACGGCGCACTTGCCCCGAACGATCCGCTCGATATCCTGATCGTCAATTACGACGGCGGCACGCTGCTCGACTTCGCCGGCCCCAGCGAGGTCTTCCATCGGCTACCGAATACGAACGTTCGCTACGCGAGCCTCGATGGCGGCAACGTGACGCTCGAATTCGGCGTCGTGTACGGCAAGACCGAGCGGCTGGCCGATATCGACAAGACGGACGTGCTGCTGGTCCCCGGCGGGTCCGACCTGTCGGCGCCGATGCGCCCCGCGTATCAAGCGCAGATCCGGCGCCTGGCGGAAAGCGCCAAGCACGTGACGTCCGTCTGCAACGGATCGCTCGTGCTGGCCGCAACGGGCATTCTCAACGGCAAGCGAAGCACCTGCCACTGGGCCTTCGTCAACAAGCTGGCCGAATACGGCGCCATTCCCGTGCCCGATCGCTTCGTCGAAGACGACAACGGCCGGTTCATGAGCGGCGGCGGCGTGACGGCGGGCATCGACTTCGCTCTTCGCGTGGCGGCGAAGCTGCGCGGTCAACAGGCCGCCGAACTCACGCAGCTCGTGATCGAATATGATCCCGCGCCGCCGTTCCACTCCGGCCATCCGAGAGACGCACGGCCGGACGTCGTCGCGATGGTCGACAAGAAACTGCCCGGTGCATCCAGGGGGCTCGCCCGCGTCCCAGGCGTTCGTTGAATCGCTTGCAGGCAAGGTGGGCCAATCCATCGACAGACTGCGATGAACACCGCGAACGACATTGTGTGCTCAATCTTTTACCCTTCGTAATCCTATCAATGTAATCCATGCACGGAAATCACTCGATGCAACAGACTCGTATTTTCACTGCTGCCCTTGCGGCCTGCGTCACTTTCTTCGCGTTCGCCGCGCCCGCGACTGCCGCTGGTTCGCCACGTCCGCCCGAAGCGGCCATCAAGGCCGAGAATGCGCGCTGGGCGGATGCCTTTGCGCGAGGGGATTACGAGGCGATCGGCCGCCTCTACACCCGCGACGGCACGCTCTTGCCGCCCGGAGGCGACAAGATCACGGGACGCAGCGCGATCGTCGGGTACTTCACCAAGGGGTATGCCGGATCAAAGCCCGCCACCGTATCGTTCAGCAATGACGAGTTCTACGGTAACGACCGGGTCGTGACAGAGGTGTCGGATGTCGAGGTCCACGATCACGATGGACAACTCAAATTCCGCGGCAAGCAGACGCTCGTCTTTCTGAAAGAGGGCGGCGCGTGGAAGTTGCATCGCGACATGTGGAACGATGACGGCCCGCTGACGGCGGATGGCCATTGAGCGTCTGATGAAACGCGGCGTGACCTATCCAAAGCGCCGCTAGTCCATTTGAAGGACGTTGGCCACGGCGCGCGCGCGGATCAGCCGGCGGTCGATCAGCGCGCGCCGTTCGCTCGGCTCTCGCGTCGAATCGCTTGCGGCGGGTGCCCATGCAGTTTGATGAAGGCCCGCCGCATCCGCTCCGGGTCGGTGAACCCGACCGCCAGCGCAATCTGTTCGATCGGTTCGCTGCCCCCCTGCAGGCGCAGCCGTGCCGCTTCGACACGCAAGCGCTCGACCGCCTTCGCTGGTGTCTCTCCGGTTTCCCGGCGAAATGCGCGCCCGAACTGCCGCGGACTCAAACTTGCGGCTTCGGCGAGCCGCTCGACAGGCAACGCTTCCGCCAGATGTTCCCGCGCAAAATTCAGCGCGATGCGGATGCGATCCGATTCCGGTTCCATCTGCGACATCGCCGAGAATTGGGACTGGCCGCCCGGCCGGCGATACGGAACCACCAAAAGCCGGGAGACAGCGCGCGCAACCTCCGCGCCCATATCTTTTTCAATCAAGCCGAGTGCCAGGTCGATGCCGGATGCGATGCCCGCCGACGTCCAGATGCGCCCCTCCTCGATATAAATGCTATCGCCCTCGACCTTCGCGCGCGGAAAGCGCGACTGCAATTGGGCCGCGTATCGCCAGTGCGTCGTCACGCTCACGCCGTCCAGCAAGCCGGTTTCCGCAAGCAGAAACGCCCCGGTACACACGCTTGCCACCCGCGCAGCCCTGGCGCCCAGTTTTCTGGCGGCGGCGATGTTCTCCGGCGTCTGCATCGGCTCGATGTCACCGCCCACGAAAATGACGGTGTCGAACGTGCGCCTTCCGATCGGCTTCGTGTCGACCGACAGGCCCGTATTGCCCGGCACCGGGCCGCCGGACTGCGAGATGACGTGGAGATCATAGGGCGCGTGGCCCGCCGCCGTGGCGACCTGGTTGAAGGCCGACAGTGGCCCACCCAGATCGAGCGCATCGTAGCCACGGCAAACGAAGAATCCGATTCGATGCATGACGAAGTCGTTAACTGAAAATCCCGTAAAGTCGCATTTTACGAGGAACCCTCAAATGGCGCCATTCAGCCTGAAATGAGGGAAAAAGGTCGTTTACGTCGTGATCGATTGTCCGTATGGACGCTGAGATCCGAAGCAGGCAGCGCGACTTTTTCAGCAGCATCCCCATCTCCCCTGCTGAGGAATCGAGTCATGCGCTACGCTGCGAGTGACACCAACCCACTCCATCAACCACGTTCCCTCTAAGCTCCCTCAACATGCACGGTACAGAATTGAAGGTGACCTCGCTGCCACATCCGTTTCTCGACGCAGCGCTGGCTTTGCTCTATTCGGCATTCGAGCAAGACCCTACGCTTGGCTGGTGCCTGTTCGCCGAAAGCCCGGGATTCGACGAGCGGCGGGCACACTATCTCGAGTGCTACCTGAAGTATCACTACGACGCTCGCATGCCGGCCTTGGGCGCCTGGCGCAACGGCGACCTGGTGGCGGTCAGCTACTTTGCGCCGGCCTCCTGCCGCGAATCGCCCCGCATGCTTGCTGCGCTGGGACGCGACATCGCGATCGGTTGCGGCGCATCATCGTTGAGCAGGATTGATCTGCTTCGCGAGACTCCGCCCGCCAATTCCCCGGACACCGATTGCAGCCGGATTGAATTCATCGGTGTATCCCCGGGCCGGCAAGGCGAGGGAATCGGATCGGCGCTTCTGAGTGCGACGTTGTCACATCTTCGAGACATCGATCCGTCGGGGAACATATCGCTGGAAACGGGAGAGCCGCGCAACATCCCGTTCTATGAACGTCACGGGTTTTCGGTCATGGAATGCAGGGAATATGCCGGACTGACGCAATACAGGTTGGAGACCATCTAACCGCCGACATCTGCCGGGCCAAGGCGGCAATCAGACCACCTTACTCCGCATTCACCTTCCGCCACTGCATCGGCGACATCTCGTACCGCCCTCGAAACGCGCGACTGAACGCCGCTTCCGACGTGTACCCAACCCGACCGGCAATATCCGAGATCGGCGCACGGCTGTACCGCAACAACTCCGCCGCCCGATCCAGGCGCCAGGTCGTGAGATAGCTCAACGGCGCCTGCCCCACGACACGCTGGAACCGGTCCGCAAAAGCCGACCGCGACAGATTCGACAACTCGGCAAGATCACTCACGCTCCACGCCCGCCCGGGATCGGCATGAATGGCCGACATCGCCGGGTTGATCCGGCTGTCGATCGCGCCGGACAGCCACCCGTGCCCTGCCGAGCCCTCCGTCGCCCAGGTGCGCAGCAACTGGACGAAGATGACGTCCAGCAATCGGGAGATCATCGCGGCGGCGCCCGCGCGCGGGCTCAACGCCTCGTCGAGGATGAAATGGCAGCTCAGCTCCAGCCACTCGAACGGCCGTTCCCGCAACCCTTTGAGCACCAGCACCGGCGGCAGCACGGACAGCAACCGTTGCGACAGCACGCCGTCGAATCCGAAATCGCCGCACAGCCACGTGGTGTCGCCGCTCCCGATCGTCAGGCGCTCGCGATCGTAGTACTTTGGCGCGAGATCCGTGACGAGACTCGCGGAGCGGCCCGGCCGGTCTGAAATGACATGGCCGTGGCCATGCATCAGCATGACCAGGTCTCCCTGCGACGCGTGATAGCGCTCGTCGAGCCCCTCCACTTCGATCGCCACGCTGCCGCTACGGATGATGTGCAGACGATACTTGCCGGCAGGAAAGCGCAATCCGAAAGGCGCCGAGGCTGCGCACGTGAAGACCGTATTGCCGCGGATGCGGATCAGCTCCAGCACGTCGGAAAACGCATCCCGCTTGAAGGCGAACGGATCTGCCCCATCGTCCAGCGTCGTCGGCGTTTGAGCAAAGAATCCCGGCTTTTTGGCCATGTCGCGTACCCGGATGGTCTTTATGATGGGCACATCATTCACGCTGAATGACGCCGGTGTCAAAGACTATTCTCGAGGTGCGTGGCATTCGGCAATCGCGTAGTACCCCTTGTTTCGCTGCTGGCAAGCACGGGGCAGACGGCTCCGGAAATACCGAGGTGTCGTGGGCGTGATGTTCGTCATTCGGCGATCAAAGGAGCAGGGATATGAATCCGGAAACGCGTACCGACACGGTTGTACTGATTCACGGTCTGTGGATGACACCGTTGTCGTGGGAACATTGGGTCACGCGCTACGAGCAGCGCGGCATGCGCGTCATCACGCCGGGGTATCCGGGCGTCCAGCCGGGCACGGCCGGCGTCGAGGCGCTCCGTCGCGACCCGTCGCCGCTGGTGAATCTGGGCGTGCGCGAGATCTTCGACCACCTGGCCCGAACCATCGCCGCACTCGACACCAAGCCGATCATCATGGGGCATTCGTTCGGCGGCGCGTTCGCCCAGCTTCTTCTCGACGCGGGCTACGGCTCGGCCGGCGTCTCGATCGACGGCGCCGGGGTGAAAGGTGTATGGGCGCTGCCGTTCAGCCAGATCAAGGCGGCGTTCCCGGTCCTGCGCAACCCGGCCAACGTGCATCGCGCGGTGCCCATCACCGAGCAAGCGTTTCACTACGCGTTCACGAACAACCTGAGCCTCGAGGAATCGAAGAAGGTCTATGACCGCTACGCGGTGCCCGTGTCGGGGCGGATCCTGTTTCAAGGCGCGTTCGCGAACGTCAACCCGAATGCCCCGACGCGCTACAACTTCGCGAACGACGAGCGCGCACCGCTGCTCTTTATCGCCGGCGGCAACGACAACATCCTGCCGCCTGCTGTTCAGCGCGAGAATTTCGAAAGGAATGCGAATGGTTCGCGGGCGATCTCGGCGTACAAGCTGTTCGACGGCCGCAGCCACTACACCTGTGGCGAGAAAGGCTGGGAGGAGGTTGCCGACTTCGCGCTCGACTGGGCGCTGGCCCCTGCGGCGGGGGATCTCGGCAAGGGTTGAGTTGCCGGTCAATGGCCCAATTCCCGAACGGTGTCGTGCAACGTCAACAGGCCGTTGAACGACTTGTCGGTCTGACGCATTCTCCGGTTCGCCAGTCGAGGCAGGCACTCCGTCGCGTTCCGTTTTTAATGTGCGAGTGGCAAGTCGGCAGACATGGTGTTGGATTGCCCCGTCCTGGCACCCTCGACCACGGGTGCAGGTCAGGCAATCCGTCCTCGCACGCGTTACGCGCGCCGGCTTACGCGGCCTTGGCCAGCTCCGCGTCGATGGCGGCGACCAGCTTCGGGTCGTCCGCGGTCGTATCGGGCGAGAAACGCGCGACCACTTCGCCCGTGCGGCTCACGAGAAACTTCTCGAAGTTCCACAGCACCTCGGGCGCCGGGTTCGGTTGGATGCCGTAGCCTTCGAGGCGCGCACGGAACGGGCCGTCACCGGTCGCCTGCGGCTGCGCCTGGGTGAGCGAGCGATAGAGCGGATGCTTGTCGTCGCCGATCACGGAGATTTTCGAGAACAACGGAAACTTCACGCCGAAGGTGCCGGTGCAAAACGACTGGATTTCCGCATCGGTGCCCGGCTCCTGGCCCTTGAAGTTGTTGGCGGGGAACGCCAGCACTTCGAGACCTTCCGCGCGCTTGCCTTCGTAGAGCGCCTCCAGACCTTCGTATTGCGGCGTCAGCCCGCATTTGGACGCCACGTTCACCACCAGCAGCACTTTGCCTTCGTACGCGCGCAGGGTTGTTTGCGCGCCGTCGATGGCGTTGACGGGAATATCGTAAATCGTGCTCATGTCTTCATCCTTCAATGGATCAAATTGATGGCGAGCCGCAGGAATCGCGGTGTATCGCGTTCATTGGAAAACCCTGGACGTCGGTCGGCAAAGGCGCGTTGTCGACGCTCGTGATCTGCGCATAGCAGAGCCCTATCCTACTGCGAACGGTCAACTTCCTGCTTGCAGGCGCGGACCGTGGGATCCGACAGGCGACCTGGAAAGGCCCAGGCTTCGACACAACGGCGGAATGGCCGCATAAGCATCGCCCCGTTGCGGGGGTACGCCATCAGCGGATGCGGTGCGTGGCGACATCCGAGCCTTGGTCAGACTTCCGAACGCTCTACGACCACCTCACTGATTTGAAGCACGGGTTGTATATCCGTGTAATTGGCGATGTCGGCCATGATCTCCTGCGCGTGCGGGTCGCGCGCCGCCTGGAAGGCTTCGACAGACGTGCAGACGAAGTCGCACTTGGCCACGTAGACAGGCTCAGTGCCCGGAGCGCCGCCTGCGATGCCCTTGTCGACCGTGTAGTACAGACATGCCGCACCGAGCCGCTGCTTCACCATCGGCATGTGCTTGTCGCGGTAGTAAGCATGATCGAATCGCGCGCCGGCGGCGTACGGGTACATGACACTGACTTTGATCATCGGGTTCTCCTGTTGCTGCACGGGAATCGAGGCGCCAACGCTCGCGAGATGGCGTCGAGGCCGCTGATACAGCGCGCGGCGGTTCTCGATTTTGCAAAAAACTCATCGAATTAACGACCCTATCCGATCAATGTGAGGCGAAGACGGCAGTTGTATCGCTTTCAGATCGCCGCGGTCAGCGCTTCTTTTTCCGCTGGGCACACCAGCCTCTCGCCGGTATCCGTCAACCCTGCAATGCTGGCTTTATCTAGCGCTGCGCTAATCATGGCTCACTTGCTTGAGCCACGCGCTTAATTCGCGCGTACGATCACGTGTTCTGTCGATTTCGCAAGTCAGTAGATCAAGATTACGATCTGCGCCTGCCTCGTTTATCAGATACCAGGCGGCACACTCGTTGTCGAGAAAACGGACCCATTGCCGCTGAGCCTGGACAAATTTCACCTTGAGTGCCGGATAGTCGACGTACTCGTCACGTGGGCGAGACATCGACTTCAAAACCTTTTGGTACGTGCGGTTCAATTCGTCGTCTGCTTGCTGATATTCATCTTGACTACGCTGCAGCAAGCACTCGGGCGCCACGCTATCAGGTGTGCAATTCCGCGCTTGCGCAGCATTGAACCACGAACATGTCAGCGCCATGGCGACGCCGAGCGCTGCACGACGACGGCTGAATGCCGATGCGCGAGTATGCACGCTTGCTCCCATTCCTGTCTTTCCCGTTCAAATTGCGATCTGGGTCATTCTCGCATCGATCGCGGTCAACAGCGCCGACCGAAGTAGATACCGCCGACTTGCTTTCAACAAGCGCGACCAACGTTGAAAACGCGATTGTCAACGAACGGCACGGCCATGTCGGGCGACTGAAAATGGCCGATCGCAGCCGCCCATCCACTGCGACAACTCGTCGGATTCGTCTTCACGAAGCGGGCGATGCAACGCAATCACTGCGACGAATCAAGACCCTTATCGCGCGCAACAGATGTTGGTTTATCGTCGGAATCAGTGTTGCCGGAATCTCGTAAGGGCCTGCGGTGCGGAAATCGGCTGCGTGCAGGATGTGAGCCTGTCCGTCGTTGAATTGCACGAACGCTTCGATCGTCGGGTCATCCCGTATAGCTGCTTTCATGGCATCTTCATCGAACCGGTTTGACGAATAGAGGGTGAATGTCGGTGTATCGACTGGCGGAAGCGCCCGGAAACCTGCGTGAACGAGCCAGTCGAATTGCGCCCGGTCCACCTTGACGATACTGGACGCGCCGTAAAGACCGCTACCACTGCGCGCGAGATGTTCGATCCACCAGTCGTTTTGCCATCGCTCGTAACCGAGCAACGCACCTTCCAGGCGCACCATGTTCTCGCAGCCGTCGCCGTGCAAGTTGACGTTCTGACGGAAAAATTCCAGAGCCGGGATGCGCCACTCCTCGCCTTTGAGCGTATACAGGATTTGCCCGATTCGACGCGCTGGACGGCCTGGTCGGGCCGGTGCATCAACGATGATTTCGTGCGAGTGCAAGACGCCTTGTGCCACGTACTCGTCGAAGCGCGCCTTGAGTAGGACCGACGGCCGCCATTCGCTGTTGAATTCGATGAACCCGAATGGTTTGCGCCCTTGCACCATCAAAGCCAGCTCGTAACCGGTATGGACAAGGTAAGGGATACGAACACCAGTATCGACATACTTCGAGATAACGGCATCGCGCGAACCATGGTCAAACTCGATCGCAAAGGCGTCGCATACGGCGGCGACCTGTGCCGGCGACAGCAGATAGTAGTCGTCGAGGCCCGCATCCTCGGGTGCGTCCGGGTCGACCAGCCGCCGCAGCGTATCCAGGTCGTCGGTTTCGAATCGAACCTCCAGGCACGGATACAGAAGATCCGGATCGATCGCCGACAAAATGAACGGGGTGCTCGGATAGGTCATGGCAGTTTCCGGTCCGTCAGTTTGAAGACATCGACATACGCCAGGTCACCTTCGATCGCTGACGTTTCCCGGTTGATTGCAGAAATCCACGGACATCACACGCAATCGGAGATGGCTCGGCGCAGAAACGCCGGACTAGACCACGCATAAACGATCTAGTCGTCTGATGTCCGCACCCAACGAAAATCAGCCCCCGATCTGGCGCTGCATGAGAAAGAACCTCATATCATCACGCCCCTGCATTGAAATCGGTTTCGGATCGCGATTAAAGCCGAGCATTTCATAAAATGGGTATGCTGATTCGCGCGCCGTACACCAGAGCAATAATCCACGCTGATCGCGAACATAACGAATGGATAGATTGACCAGAAGGCGTCCGAATCCCAGACCACGCACCGATGGATGGACGGCCATGCCGCGAAGGCGCCACGCTTCAGCGTTCAAAACACCGGATTGTCCTTCTTGACATACCGACGCCACTGCCACAATGCCATCGTTATCACGAACGGCGAAGTGTATCGTCGTCGGGGCGAGGTCTCCGGGTAGCGCACTCCCTTCTTCATCTCCGGCCATCAAGATTGCGGCCCTAAGGGGATAGGTTTCTTCCGCACGAACGGCGCAGATGGTAAAGCGCACATCTTGTGAAGTCATCTAATTGTCGGCTCGCTTCATGACGCAAATAGTCTTCCGGTTCGCTTTCAGCATGCCCACTCGCAAAATTATCAGTTGCCGGGCGTTACCAGTAAGGGTAATTTCCTATCAGTTATCTCTTTTTCAATCATACGCTAACTGCGATCACAGATGACGTCGAAAGTCTCGACAGATGCAGAGCTTGCTTACGACGAGATCCGATCGAGGATCTTTGACGGCCGCCTTGCGCCTGGGCAGAAAGTATCCCATCGAGGCCTGTCGGATGAACTCGGTTTCGGCCAAATGCCTGTGCGCAGCGCATTGCATTTGCTCGAGTCCGAAGGGCTGGTCGTCGTGATCGAAAAGAGTGGAACCTATGTCGCTTCGCCGACTACGAGTGATCTCCGCGAAATTTTTGAAATGCGGTTGGCCCTCGAGAGTACAGCTGCGTTTCTTGCAGCCAGGTCGGGCGTAACGGCAGACCTCCGCGACGCGGCAGAGAAAATGCAGGACCTGATTGACCGGGACGTCGCGGACATCATGCTCGAGCAACGTGTTGGTTGGGTGTTTCATCAAGCGTTGTTTGCTGCAGCAAGGAACATCCGAATCTCATCGGCGTATGGTCTATTGCGAGCCCAAACCTTGGCGCTAAACGAACTCCCGCGTAGCGACGCCGAAACCGTTCGACGCGGCACGATCGAGCACCTGCACATCTTTCACGCAATCGAAGCAAACGACGGCGAGCTTGCGCGTCAGCATATGTGGAATCACATCGTTGACGGTACGCCCGCACGGATAAAACTACTCAAGGCGCGGCATGAACACGAAAAATAAAGGACTTTCCCTCCCGCTGCAAATGCTTGGCGGGCTCGTCCTGGGCGCCGCTTGCGGCGTATTTGCTCCTGGCTTTGCCGGGAAGCTGGGCTTTCTCAGTGCCATGTTCGGCCACGCGATCAAGATGGTCGTCATGCCGTTGATCTTCCTGTCGGTCACGGTCGGTGTCTTTCGTGCGGGCCGACTGCGCGAACGGCTCGGAAAGGTCGCACTCGCCAGCATCGTCTTCTTCGTTTTGATGACGGGCCTGGCTGCGTCACTCGGCCTGCTGCTCAACTTTGTATTTCGACCGGGTCTTGGTGCAAGCCTCACTCATTCCGGATCGATGCCCGCAGCACTCGCATCCAGCATCGACTGGACGAAATTTCTCGTTGATTTGATCCCCGCGAACATCGTCGCTGCGCTCGCTGCAGGAAATTCGCTCCCGGTACTCGTTTTCGGTGTCATTTTCGGTGCGGCATTGGCGGCTGCCCCGGAGCGTACCGAGCCCGCGATTGCCGTTTTCGAGGCGCTGCTGTCGGGACTGTTCAAGATGACCCAGTGGGTGATCGCCTGGTCGCCGCTCGCGATCTTCGCCGCGATCGCGCAGCTGCTGTCGGCCAAGGGCTTTGCCGGCGTGCACTCGCTCGTCGAGCTGCTCGGCGTGGCCTATCTCGGCATGGCGGTGCTGGCGGTGGTACTCACCCTCGTCATTCGCGTCGCCGGTCAGTCGCCTCTCGCCGTTCTCAGGAAGGTGAAGGAACCGCTGATCCTGGGTTTCACGACGCGGTCGTCCGAAATTACCTACCCGTTGCACCTGAAGAAGCTGGTTGAATTCGGCGTTCCCCACGGCGTGGCGTCCACGATCTTGCCGCTCGCCTATATTTTCAATCGCGACGGCGCGGTCCTCTACACGGCCCTCGCGGTCGGCTATCTGGCCGACGCCTATCATCTCGCCTGGTCCTGGCCGCTGGTGATCACGATCTTGATTTTGACGATCATCACCATCGACGGCGCAGCCAACGTGCCCTCCGGAGCGATCGTCGCCATCACCATCGTGCTGACGTCGATCGGGTTGCCTGCCGATGCGGTGCTGCTGCTGTTGGGCGTCGACGCCTTTTTCGACATGGGGAGAACCGCCCTCAACGTCTACGGGAGCACGGCGGCAGCGGCTGTCGCGGTGAAACTTTCCGGTTCGGAGGACAGTATCGCCGCCGAAACCGCGACGCGTCAGGCGAGCGTGTAAGTGCTTCGGAAGCGACCGGCGCAGGGCGCTTCACCGTTGCGGCCGCCGATTGCAACGCGCCGGGGCACATCCACTCGAGCATCCAGGAACGGCGACGAGAACAGGCTTGGGTGAACGTTCATTGCCATTGACATTCGGTTAGCAGAACGACGGATCTTTTGCAGGAGAAACGGTATGGTTGGTTCAGAGTCCGCAGATTATTTTATGCTGCGCCTAGGCACGCCGCACCCGACATGGGCGTTGACTGATGACAGCAACATGATTGGCATTGGCAACCGTGACGGCGTGGTGAGCGCGCTGTTCGAGCTGGATCGCGACCAAATCGCACGGATCAGAGGTTTGGGCCAATCGGTGGAGAGAATCAGGTGTGTCTGCGATCGCGCTGGCCGGGCGCTGCACTTTTATCTCCATGGCAGACAGGTGTCTCGCGGCGTGTGGGCCGGGGTCGCGTCGGCCGATCCCGACTATCTGCCGACCGCCGCGATGGTCGCAACCTGGACAGTACCGAAGAAACCCTGCGATGCCTTCAAGTTTCCGAGCGTGAATGCACGTCTGGTCGCATCCGTTAGCCCAGCCTAAACTGCGATCACAGATTACTGCGCGAGATCGAGCCGGAGAAGCCCCACTTTCGGGGCCGATCGTTTGACATGTTCGTCCGGCTGCACGCGCACGCCGTTCAGTGTCTTTGGTTCTGGCACACTCAACCTCGGATCGCCAGAACCACTTTGCTGGCCAGTTCACCGGCCAGCACTTTTCATTCATGGGCATGCAGTCATCTAGCGACGACACCATTTCATCGCGAAGCTCAAGCTCGAGACTACGCGGAAGCCTGCAAAACCATCCCGCCAACACTGCGGCAATCCCTGCGCCGCACGTGACGAGACGCAATGCGTGAAGCTCGCCAAGCCCCACGCCCGCCCGCGCCAAGACCGAAAACTCCGCTCTCTTCAACCGCCCTGTGGCGCTCACCGCATCGCCGCCCAAGCCCCCTGCTCGCCCCGAGCACTCCCGGTTCGAACAAAATCCGAAACATTCAGCGACACCGTATCGGCCTTCGCCTTTGAGCGCGTCTTCCGCGCGACTGCCAGGATCGGCGTCAAGTGCTCGTAAAAGCATTCGAGCTGTCGGGCGTCAGACGCGAGTCGCTCAAGATCGCACGCCTTCTCGAGAATCAATCGAGCAATATGAAAACGCTGAAGGCCTTGACCGACCCGAACCTGAAACACGACGCCATCGCTACTATGCGGCACCCCCGCCCACACAAGCGAACTGCGATCCATAAAGCCTCCGGAAAATCCCAATCGTCACATCAATATGCCAGCCATCTCCGACGTTGCATATTTGTATTTCAAAATTGTGGCGTTTCACACATGGGCATTTTCGTAAAACTCGAATATTGCGCCGCAGCAAAAGTGCTCGTAGACTGGGTTTGCGCGTCCGATGTAGTTGCCCGCAGTCGTCCCATGACGGGAGAGCACGCGATGACGACTTCTTCACCAGCACTGAACCCAGCCCCCCCTGCGCTCCACGTGTTCCAGCAAGATGGCGGCTGGCACTGGGGCATCACGGTTCCTCGCTCCGCGGGATCCGGCTTCAAACTGATCGCATTCAGTACCGACATCTTTTCCACGGAAGACACGGCACAACGCGACGGCGATCGGGCGTTGGCCTCCATCGTCGCCCGTGACGTGCATTGAATCTGGCGGATCGAGCAATTGCGCCTACCTTGAATTTTCACAGCCAACTGCAATACTCCTATCACCCTTCGTTGCGGGACCCTTTACCGCGCACGATGACGAACTTCGCCCCTTGTCCGACCTATCCGATCGTCGGTGACGATCCAGGCCAACCGGTCGCTGCCTGCGGCCCCGGTTGCGGTACGTTGCAATCAAGCCTCCGGCGAACGTCATACGAGAAAAATGCGGCACCGAGGCTGCTCCACCCATGCAACGGCGCATCGTGCTCGAAAGCAATCGTGAGACGATCATTGCCGCGGTCAATCGACAGACGTTGCCGAAAGGCGGCCGACAGCCCCCACCCAACCAGTCAGACTGCTCAACCGAGGCCTGCGTACGGGCCGGCATGCCGATATCAGACAGGAGGCGTTACGTGAACAGCCGGATCTTGATGCCCTGCACCCTGGTTCTTGTTGCCCTCCATGCTCACGCGGCAGATATCACCGGCGCAGGCAGCACGTTTGCAGCACCGATCTACGCAAAGTGGGCCGATGCGTACAAGAAGGCGGGCGGCGGCAAGGTCAACTATCAAGGCATCGGCTCGTCGGGCGGCCTGAAGCAAATCAACGCGAAGACGGTCGATTTTGCCGGTTCGGACGCTCCGCTGAAGGATGACGAGCTCGCGAAGGAAGGCCTGTTCCAGTTCCCGACGGTGGTCGGCGGCGTGGTGCCGGTCGTCAACGTGCCGGGCGTGAAGCCGGGTGAACTGACGCTGTCGGGCCCGGTGCTCGGCGACATCTATCTCGGCAAGATCAAGAAGTGGAACGACCCGGCGATCGCCGCGCTGAACCCGAAGGTCAAGCTGCCGGACACGGACATCGCCGTGGTTCGCCGCGCTGACGGCTCGGGCACGAGCTTCATCTGGACGAACTACCTGTCGAAGGTCAACGACGAGTGGAAGTCGAAGGTCGGCGAAGGCACGACGGTCAACTGGCCGACGGGCACGGGCGGCAAGGGCAACGACGGCGTCGCAGCGTTCGTGCAGCGCCTGCCGGGCGCAGTCGGCTACGTCGAATGGGCGTATGCGAAGAAGAACAACATGGTCTACACGGCCCTGAAGAATTCGACGGGCACGGTGGTCGAGCCGAAGACGGAAACGTTCAAGGCCGCTGCTGCAGGCGCGAACTGGTCGAAGTCGTTCTATCAGATCCTCACGAACCAGCCGGGCAAGGACGCGTGGCCGGTCGTCGGCGCGACGTTCGTGCTGCTGCACGCAACGCAAGAGAAGCCGGCACAAGGTGCGGAAACGCTGAAGTTCTTCGACTGGGCATTCCACAACGGCAGCCAGGCCGCCACGGAGTTGGACTACATCTCGCTTCCCGAATCGGTGGTGTCCGAAATCCGCACGCAATGGAAAGCGAAAATCAAGGATGCGTCCGGTAAGCCGATTGCAAACTGAGGAATCCGGATGAGACGCGCAATCGCCCGCATTCGCCTCGCAGCGCAGGAGGACGCAACCGCCGATCGACGCACTCCGCGATGGCGAGCGCGGCCTGATTGAAGCATGAGACGGACGCACTGCCGATCACGTTGCAATCAGCGGACGATTTGAGCCATGTGCGAAGAAGCGCTTCACCGATCCTACGCGTTCCTGAAAGGCTGCCCCCCATGCCTTGCGAAGCCTGCACGACCCTGCACGCGACTGCCGATCCTGTCGCCCATCGGGAACTGGTGGAATTGCACAAGCCAACGAAATTGCGGCCGCTAGGACGGCCCGCAGTCGTCGTGCGACAGTATCGCTGCCGTCTTTGTCATACGAACTGGCTGGTGGAGTCCGATCCGTTGCGAGCCGGCGTCACTGAATGGCTCTGCCTGAACGAGACGGCGAACATTCTCGCGCCCTCTTCCACACCGCGGCCGAACGACATGGCAACCGGGCACGCCGAAGAAGCCGCTATCGGGAACACGACGTTACGGCTGAACCCGGCGCCTTGCGACGGAGGGAACGCCATTTTTTATCGCACTACGGCAGGTAAGGCGTGATGTTCGTCAATGCACGAGACACGTACTCCTCCTTCTCCCCCACCGGCGCCACGTAGTGCAGTGCGCTCCGTGCGGCTTCCTCGCCCTCCAGGCGCGCAATGATCCACGCGGCCAGATACTGCGAAGCAAAGCAGCCACCTGCCGTTGCGACATTCCCTTGTGCGAAGAATGGCTGATTGAGGACTTCGACGCCCGCTTCGACGACCCACGGCTTGGTGGTGAGGTCCGTGCATGCCGGGATGTTGTCGAGGAGGCCCAGCTTTGCCAGCACCAGCGTGCCCGAACATTGGGCGCCAATCAGTTGCCGGGTCGGATCGAGATTGAGCTGCTCCATCAGCGTCGCGTCGTTGACGACCTCCCGGGTTTGAATACCGCTCCCGACGATGACGGCATCCGCCGCGCGTGCGTCCGCCAACGTCGACTGCGCCTGCACGGTCACACCGTTCATCGATGTGACGAAATGCTCCGGGCATGACAGCGTCACCCGCCAGTCGGGCTTCTTGATTCGATTGAGTACGCCCAGCGCGATGAGGGAATCGAGTTCGTTGAAGCCCTGGAAGGTCAGAATCGCGATGTGCATGGGGTGCCCTGCTGAGGTCCGTCGATGCATATTGCCAGATCGGCGCGATGTACGGATTGACGTCGGCGAAAACTGACGGTTGCTGTTTCGGCCACGGGGGCCTGGTCGGCAGGCGCACGTCGCGTTCTCGCATCAGCGCGGCTTTCCGGGCCGGCAGTTCATGAAGCGTAGCTTCACCGGGGAATCGCTTTCCGTTTGGTCCGGTGGGTTCGGAAAGTCAGCGGACGGGCTGTCCGACAATCCGAGCCCACACCGCCCGAACGCGTCGCGCGCGGTCTTCGAAGAGATATGACGCCGCAAGCGTCAAGACACCTGAAATGGCACCCGTCACGATGTGCTCGACATAGGGGATGCGGTAGTGACTCGTGTGCGAGTAGACGTCGCCCAACGTGGTCAGGACGCCAACGACCAGCGCATTGCCGTATCGATTCGCGTAGAGTTTTGCCACAGGCGTGAACGTCAGAAGGACCGCCAGGAGCCCGGTAAGCAGCCCCGTATGAAATGCGATAGTCCAGTGGGCGAGGCTCATGATATTTCCCCAGCTCCCCGGCATGCACGTCATGCACGCACTGGTCGGCTGCCAGAAACGCTGGACGAACAGTCTGACGCGGTGATTCCACTCGGTTGACATGATGCATTCCCATCCATGCCTTCGCCACGGCCGGAGCCGCCACACGTATCGTTGAAACAGTCTCGCGATTGACCTGGCTCCCAGCCCCCGCACGCGGTACGCTTTGCGCCCCCAATGGCAAGCCGTGATCAAAGATCCCCGCGCACTTCACCGGTTCCCAGCGCGCTCCGCTGCCGGTTGACTTCCGCCCAAAGCTCATCGCTGTCGTCGTCGCGCAGCACGACCATCCAGTCCAGTTGATCGTCGGTCACGTCGAAGTATTCCAGGATTTCCCGTCGAGCCGCGTCGATGAACTGCGCGTATTCCGGGGTTGCCTGCGCCCGCGCGTGCAACGCGTCGTATTCGGCATCGTCCGCGCCGCCGCCGTGCTCGTCGATATAGCGCGAGATCCACTGGTCTCGTTCGCGGTCGTAATCCGCCTCGGCACGCATCGCCTGCAAAGCCGTGTAGAAATCCAGTTGGGCAAACGCGGCGATCGCCGCCGTTGTCGCCTCGTCGAATGGTGTCGTCATTTCATCTCTCAAGTCGGTCATCGCACATCATCGCACGGGCCGCACCCGGGCAGGTGCGTCGATTCCGGACCGCGCGCACATGCCATAATTCGCCCGTTCCCGAGCTACCGGATGCATCGTGTCATACGCGAAATGATTTTGATCAGATCAGTTGCCGCCTGTCTGTTGATGGCTGGATGTCTTGCTGCAGCGCACGCCGAGGCGTATCCACCCGAAGTATCGCGAAGCATCGACAAGCTTCAGTCCCAATGTGCCCGCAAGTCCAACGATCCCAAGGCGCCAGCCTGCATCGAATACAAGGCCACGTTGGCCCGCACCGTTCCCTCTGCCGTCCAGGCACTGATGCGTCAGGAAGAAGTCGCCAACGACCAATGCCGGAACGGCCCGGCACCGAAATTATTGCCCGACGGGCAATATGCGCCGGGAAGCGCCTGCGCACAACGCGAACAGCTGATGAAAACCCTTCGCCAGCACAACTGGTGCTGGGGCCATACGGATATGGATAGCTACCTTCCGGGTTGGGTGATCTGTCATCCCGGTGAATGGCAGTAAGGCCGCACCCATAGCGGGACAGCATTCCGCAAGGCTGCCGCGGCGGATTGCAGGTCCCAGCCTTCGCCGGCGACGCGCGCACCCGCTGTTACCGCAGCAAGCAGTCGAACAGGTTTCCCGGCCATGCGTCCAGTCTCTCGATCTGCCTTTGCAATCAGGACGGACGTTTCCCACGGCCACCCGCCGGTTTGCCAGCCGGCTTGCGTGCGCCCGCCGCCGGCTTGCCGGCAGATTTGCCACGCGGCTTTTGCACGCTGAACGGGCTGCCGATGGTGTAGTCCGGTCCGTTACCGGCCGGCTTCCCGTGTGGCGCGGCAGCCTTGCGCTTGTTCTCGCCACCTTGCGGACGCGGCTTTTTACCCGACACCGGCACGGCAGCCGACGCAGCGTGCGGCACTTTCGGCTTCTTGGGCTTTTTGGGTTTCTTGATGATCTCGCCCGTCGCGCTGGTTTCCGGCACGCGGTGTTCGGCCTCGAAACCCGGCTCTTCTTCACGGCGCAGCGTTTGCTTGATCAGCGCTTCGATCGCGGCCAGTTGCGGCGCTTCGTCCGCACACACCAGGGACACCGCCACACCGCTGGCGCCCGCGCGGCCGGTACGGCCGATGCGGTGCACATAGTCTTGCGCCACGATCGGCAGGTCGACGTTGATCACCAGCGGCAGGTCGTCGATATCCAGCCCGCGCGCCGCCACATCGGTGGCCACCAGCATCTGGACTTCACCCGTCTTGAAGCGCTCCAGCGCACGCAGGCGCGCCGGTTGCGGCTTGTCGCCGTGGATGGTGTCGACGGCATAGCCCGCTTCGTCCAGCATCGCCGCCAGGTAATCCACGCCATTGCGCGTCTTGACGAATACCAGCGCATGCTCCCACTTGTTCTCGGCCACGAGGTGCATGAACAGGTCGGGCTTGTTCCGTTTGTCGACCGTCACCACCCACTGCTTGATCTTGCTGGCCGTGGCATTGGGCGGGCTGACGCTGATGTTGACCGGACTGCGCAGGATGGTCGCCGCCATCGCGCGGATATCGTCGGTAAACGTGGCCGAGAACAGCAGCGTCTGGCGCTGCACGGGCAGCGCGGCAAAGACGGCGTTGAGCTCGCGTGCAAAGCCGAGATCCAGCATGCGGTCGGCTTCGTCCAGCACCAGCGTCTGCACCTGATCGAACTGCACCGCGTTCTGGCGATTGAGGTCCAGCAATCGGCCCGGCGTGGCCACGAGCACATCCACGCCCTTGCGCAACTTCATCATCTGCGGATTGATGCTCACGCCGCCGTAAGCGGCCAGAAACCGCAAATCGAGGCCCTTGCCGTAGGCGATGAAGCTTTGCAGCACCTGTTCAGCCAATTCACGCGTGGGCACCAGCACCAGCACACGTGCGCGGTTGCTGGACACCGCCGGGCCGTGTTGCACCAGCCGCTGCAACAGCGGCAGCGCAAAACCCGCCGTCTTGCCCGTGCCGGTCTGGGCGCCCGCCATCACGTCCTTGCCACCGAGCACGACGGGAATCGCCTTGGCCTGTACCGGCGTGGGGGCCTGGTAATTGAGGTCCTGCAGGTTACGCAGCAAGGGATCGATCAGGCCGAGCGAGGCAAAAGACATGGACGTATTCCGGACTAAAACCGCAATTCTAGCGGTTGCCGGGCGAATCAAGGCCCACTGCGCCGGCTGGGCGGCGCCGATGGGGAGCGACGCCACGGCCAACCGACAGCCGCCGCTGGCGCGAAGCAAGCAAATCGCGCCCTCTTTCCGCACCAAATCGCCTGTCGCAGCCACGCAATCCCTTTGCCCGTCCATCACTGTTGCGGCCACACGATGAGGGGAACACACCTGTCTCGCGCCTCCCGATTGGCGCCGAAGGCAGCCTTGCGCCGCTCGACGCCGCTCGATGACGAAAGCCAGGTGATAAGCTCGATGCCGACGCGCGGTCGCACATCGACGCGCGCCACACCCTGCCCCTACGACCGCCACGAGCCTCCCATGCCCCTCGCCCCTTCCGTCCTCTCCGCGTTCACGCCGACCGGCACGCTGCGCGCGTCGATCAACCTCGGCAACCCGATCCTCGCGAACCGCGACCCGGCGACGGGCGAACCGTTCGGCGTGTCGATCGACCTTGCGCGCGCGTTCGCCGGGCGCCTGTCGGCCGAGCTGGAACTGGTCGTGTTCGACACTGCCGGCAAGTCGGTGCAGGCGCTGACCGACGAGCGCGCCGATTTCGGCTTCTTCGCAGTCGATCCGCTGCGCGGCGAAACGGTCGCGTTCACGGCGCCGTACGTGCTGATCGAGGGGTTCTATCTGGTGCGCGACGCTTCGCCGATCCGCACGAACGCGGACGTCGACCAGCCCGACAACCGCGTGACCGTCGGCAAGGGCAGCGCCTACGACCTGTTCCTCACGCGCGAACTGAAGGCCGCGCAGATCGTGCGTGCGCCGACGTCGCAAGCGGTCGTGCAAACCTTCGTCGAACAGCAACTGGAAGTGGCCGCGGGCGTGAAGCAGCAGCTCGAGGCCGACGCCGCCAAAACGCCCGGCCTGCGCCTGCTCGACGAGCGGTTCATGGTGATCCGGCAGGCCATGGGCGTGCCGAAGAGCCGCGGCGAAGCGGCCGCGGCGGCATTGAATGCGTTCGTCGAGGAAATGAAGGCGTCGGGCTTCGTCGCGGATTCGCTGCGGCGGCATGGCATCACCGGCGCATCCGTCGCGCCGCAAGCGTGACGGCACGGGGCGTTACGCAGCGATCTACAGCTGCGATCGCCCCGCTTTACGGCCGCACGACTTCGCGCGGCCGCGTCGGGTGCAGGAAGCCGTGATCGAGATGAAGTCATCGGGCATGGGCGGAACCGACCTTCGCGACCGCCGATACAGATCGGACCGCAGATCGGCGCTTTCGATTGTCCGACTCGGCAGGGTGGATGCGACCGGCCGGAACGAAGCGCCGGCGCTCAGTACGACTTGACCGCCACCGTGGCCGGCGACTCGCTCAACGGAACAAAATGGCGCGTCGTGCCGTCGAGTGCGTCGATGCGCCCCATCTCGATGTCGTAGACCCAACCGTGCAGATTCATGCGTCCTTGCTCGAGCGCGAGCGCAACCGACGGATGCGTGCGCAGGTTGGCGAGCTGGGCGATCACGTTCTCGCGCACCAGACCGTCCAGCTTGTCCCGAGGGGAGTCGAACTGATGCGCGGCATTGATGGCTTTCGCGGCATCGGAATGGCGCAACCAGTTCGCGACAGCCGGCATATGGTCGAGACACGTACACCGTGAGATCGCGCCCATCGCGCCGCAATCCGAGTGCCCGCAAATGACGATATCCCGCACGCCGAGCACGGCGACCGCATACTCGACGGTAGCCGACACGCCGCCCGGTTCCGGTCCGTACGACGGGACGATGTTGCCCGCGTTGCGAATCACGAACAGTTCGCCGGGCTCGCGCTGCGTCAGCAGCTCGGGCACCACGCGGCTGTCCGAGCACGTCACGAACAGCGCCTTGGGATTTTGGGCGGTGGCGAGCTGCTTGAACAGCTCGACACGTTGCGGATAGACCTCGCGCTGAAAGCGCAGGAAGCCGTCGATGATGTCGCGCACGGGACTCTCCTGATACGAATTCACGGCGGGCGGGCAACGCGATCGTACGCTGCCGTCCGCCAGGGCGGCCGACATTATCGCAGATCGGCGACGTCGTGATGAGGCTGGCGCGGACGTCGGTCAACCGGACTTCCTCGACGCGCCCCCTGCGCGCACGGCGCATCCGGTCCGGTCCTCCCGGAACCGAAAACCCGGCACGATCCGGGGACGTCCGCCGCACCGACGCACCACCCTAAGTGGGCAGCGGCGCCCTTGATTCGATTCCGGGTTTCGGTATATTTGCGGGACACACGAGGGGATGGCGCACTCGCAAAAATAGGGCGCCCTCAAACGACCAAAAAGCCTATAACCGAGAATAACGATCATGTCCGGCACCTACGACCTTACGCTCGTCGTACTTTCCTGCCTGCTTTCGATCCTCGCATCGTTCACGGCACTCAATATCTCCGATCGCCTGAATCTCATCGGGAATCGTTCGATCTGGCCCTGGATCGCATTCGGCGGGTGCATCATGGGGCTCGGCATCTGGTCGATGCATTTCGTCGCGATGCTGGCATTTCACCTGCCGGTCGCTGTCGGATACGACATTCCCACCACCGTCGCTTCCTTGCTGATTGCGATTGCGGCTTCGACAGTCGGCTTCGTCCCGCTCGCCCGCTTCGCCCTGCACTGGCCGCAACTCATCGTCAGCGCAATCGTCATGGGGCTGGGCGTCGCCGGCATGCACTATCTCGGCATGCAGGCAATGAGCATCTGCTCCGGTATTCGATACCAGCCCTGGTTGGTCGTGCTGTCCGTCATCATCGCGATCCTGGCAAGCGGCGCCGCCTTGTTGCTGGCCTTCGACCTGCGCAGGCCGAGCACATTCGGCAGGACACGCCAGATCGGTTCGGCCATCGTCATGGGCGTGGCCGTGTGCGGGATGCACTATTGCGGCATGGCAGCGGCCAGTTTCGAACGAGGCAGCGACGCGACCGCAACCCTCGCCAATCTACCCGCACCGTGGCTGGCCGGTATCGTCGTGACCGTCAGCCTGGTGATTTTCCTGGTCGCCGCCGTGATCATGCTGCTGGATGCCAGGATCAACACCCAGGCGCGAGAACGCGTTCAGACAACGTTGAGCACCCATCTCGATCGACGGAATCCGACTCGCTGACAGCGCACGCTCGACTTCATCCGGGCCAGTCAAACGGGCCTTTCCCCGCCTTCCCGGCCCGGCGCACCAGGTGCCCGGGTGGACGGCCGCTTCGGCGCGCATCATCCCGATCGACGCACCGCCGTTCAACGGCAAGCTCAGGCGGCGGGCATGGCTGGCGCGGCTGTAGCGGCTGTAGCGGCTGAAGCGGCTGAAGGCGTGCGGGCGCGGGTTCCCGTTCCAAAAAACCGCAAAATCTGCAAACCCGCCGACCCTACATTGCTCCTCCAGGAGCCCGCAATTGAAAACCCGAACCCTGACCCGATACGCCCGGCGCATGGACCCCGTCCTGCGCTGGCTGGCAAGCCACCCCGACGCCGACCCGGATCTGTATCGGCTGGCCGACCTCGCGTGTCTGTCGCCGTATCACTTTCATCGCGTCTACCGCGCGATGATCGGCGAGACGGTGAACGCCACCGTGCAGCGCATTCGCATGCACCGCGCGGCGGTCGCATTGGGTGGGACCGGGATGCCATTGCGCGATGTTGCGCAGCAAGCCGGCTATGCGTCGGATGCTGCCTTCAGCCGTGCGTTCGGCGCGACCTTCGGCCTGGCGCCGGGGCGCTACCGCGCGGCCCGCTCCGTTCCGTTCAATCCACAGGAGCTCGGCATGTATCCCGTTACCATCGAAACCTTCCCTGGCACCGTACTGGCCGCACTGCCGCACCACGGCAGCTATCAGGACATCGGCCCGGTCTTCACCCGTGCCTTCATGCTGGCCGCCGCCCGCGGCCTGGCGCGCCCCGAGGCGATCGGCTTCGGCGTGTATTTCGACGATCCCGAACAGGTGCCGGCCGACCGCTTGCGCTCGATGGCCGGGATGTCCGTCGCGCCCGACGCCGAAGTGGGCGACGAGCTGGAACGCTTCGAGATTCCCGCCGGCCGCTGCGCGATCCTGACCTACACCGGGCCGTACAACGAAATGGACCAGCCGTATAACTGGATGTTCTCCGAATGGCTGCCCGCGAGCGGGGTGGTGCCGGCCGACTTCCCGATGTTCGAGCAGTACCTGAACGACCCGCGCAGCACGCCGCCCGCGCAGTTGCAGACGCGCATCTGCATGCCGTTGAAGTAAGCGCCGCGCGCCCCGGCGGAAGCACGCCGGGGCCTGCCGGCGATCGCCTGCCCCGGCCTGTCCCGCCGGGGTAAGACCGCACGTGAGGCGGCTCACGCCGACATCACGCTCGCCTTAGGGCCTGTTCACGCTAATAACGGGCTTGCGAACGTGCCTTTCCGCGCGCAGTGCAAGGAGAGAGGAGGCGTAATAGCCGTAGCTATTGCAACGACGAACGACGCCGCAATGCGGGCGGAAAGGCACGTTCCCCTGTTTGGAAAAATTCTCTCGTGGGGCTGGCCCCCAGAAGGGCCGACCGCCGCGTCATGCTCCTTGCGAATACGTTGAGTATTCGCTTCGTCGCATTCCTTGCGCTCGGCCCTTCTGGGGGCCAGCGCAAGCCCGTTATTAGCGTGAACAGGCCCTAACCCAGCCAGCGCGCATCCGGCCAGTCGCCCTGGTCGAACGTCGCCTTCACGCAATCGAGCAGCACACCGACCACGCAGCGAACCGGTGCGGTCGCCTGCCGGCTGCTGGGCGCCGCGAGCACGATCGTGCGCCGGACACCCGGCGACGCGAGCGGCGCCGCGCTCAGGATCCCGCGCTCGACCTCCTGCGTCACGCCGACGGCCGGCAGGATCGTCCAGCCGTGGCCTTGCGCGACCAGTTCCTTCTGCACGCTCAGCGCATTGGTTTCGGCGAACACCTGCAACGTCACGCCCGCCTCGGCCGCCGCGTGCTCGATCGCCGCGCGCAGGCCCTGTGGCGCGGAAGGCAGGATGAACGGCTCGCGCGCGACCCGATCCAGCGACACCGGCCGCTTGTGCGACAGCTTGGCCGACGGCGCCGCGACGGCCCACAGACTTTCGTCGATCAACGCCTTGACGTGCAGCGCGGGGGTCCCCTTCTGCCCGTACAGCAGCGCCGCATCGACATCGCCCGCTTCGAGCCAGTCCTGCAGATGGCCCGCGTAGCCGATCGTGAGCCGCAGGCGGATGTGCGGGTAGCGCCGCGCCACCTCGCCCGCCAGCCGCGTGGCCAGCAGGTCCGACGTGCTCGCCAGCAGCCCGATGCTCACGATGCCCGCCACCGGCCCGTCGGTCGGCTGGATCTCGGCCTTGGCGCGCGCCACCTCGTTGAGGATACGGCGCGCGTATTCGAGCATCGTCTTGCCCGACGGCGTGAGCTGCATGCCGTGCCGGCTGCGGTCGAACAGTTCCGTCCCCATGTCCTCCTCGAGCAGGCGCAGCTGCCGCGACACGGCCGGTTGCACGAGATTCAACAGGCTCGATGCCCGGGTGACGTTGCCCGTTTCGGCTACGGTGACGAACGCACGCAATTGCTTGAGATCCATCGCGGATACCTCGATACCAAAAACTGATTCGACGATCAGGAAATTCTATTGTTTAAGAAATCCATCAAAACTTATTATGGACTCGACCCATGCCAATGACGAGACACGATTCATGAGCGCCTCCGTTTTCTCCGCCCCCGACCAGTACCAGGCAATCCGCGACGCGGTACGCGGCCTGTGCAATCAGTTTCCGGCCGACTACCACCGCAAGATCGACGAGGCGCGCGGCTATCCCGAAGCGTTCGTCACGGCCCTCACGCAGGCCGGCTGGCTGGCCGCGCTGATTCCGCAGGAATACGGTGGCCCGGGGCTGTCGATGGCCGAGGCGTCGGTGATCATGGAAGAGATCAACCGCTCCGGCGGCAATTCGGGCGCGTGCCACGGACAGATGTACGTGATGAACACCATCGTGTTCAGCGGCACCGAAGCACAGAAGCAGCGCTACCTGCCGCGCATCGCGGCAGGCGAACTGCGCGTGCAGTCGATGGGCGTGACCGAGCCGACCACCGGCAGCGACACCACCAAGCTCAAGACCACGGCCGTGAAAAAGGACGGCCGCTGGGTCATCAACGGCCAGAAGGTGTGGATCTCGCGGGTCCAGCACAGCGACCTGCTGATCCTGCTCGCGCGCACGACGCCGCTCGACCAGGTGCAGAAGAAGAGCGATGGGCTGTCGTGCTTCATCGTCGAGCTGGACAAGGCGATCGGCAACGGCCTCACGGTTCGCCCCATCCTCAACATGGTCAACCACGAGACCAACGAGCTGTTCTTCGACAACCTGGAGCTGCCGGAAGACGCACTGCTCGGCACCGAAGGCAAGGGGTTGAAGGTGATCTTCGACGGCCTGAACGCCGAGCGCACGCTGATCGCGGCCGAGTGCATCGGCGACGGTTACTGGTTCCTCGAGAAAGCGCGCGACTACGCGAGCGAGCGCAAGGTGTTCGGCCGCCCGATCGGGCAGAACCAGGGCATCCAGTTTCCGCTCGCCGAATCGTTCATCGAGCTGGAGGCCGCGAACCTGATGCGCTGGCGCGCGTGCGAGAAGATCGACGCGCGCCAGAACGCCGGCGTCGAGGCCAACATGGCCAAGTACCTGGCCGCGAAGGCCAGTTGGGAAGCGGCCAATGCGTGCCTGCAGACGCACGGCGGCTTCGGCTTCGCGTGCGAATACGACGTGGAGCGCAAGTTCCGCGAAACGCGCCTGTACCAGGTTGCGCCGATTTCCACCAACATGATCCTGGGGCATGTGGCCGAGCATGTGCTGCAGCTCCCCCGTTCCTATTGATTCCGGAAGGATTCCTCTCCATGAAGATGCTCGTACCCGGTCGGACGGACCGGCAAGATCGTCGCGCCGCAGTTGTACATCGCGGTCGGTATCTCGGGAGCGATCCAGTTTTTGACCGGCATGAACGATTCGACGATATTCGTCGTGATCACCAAGGACCCCGAAGCACCGTTCTTCATCGTGACCGACTACAGCCTCGAAGCCGACCTGTTCGCGGCCGCGCCCGAACGGGTCAACGCGCGCTGACGGCCACGGTAGCCGGCACCTGAAATACAGGCCCCGGCTGCCTGCCGGACACTTCCATCATCAAGCACGAAACACCATGAGTGTCGAGCCTTCCGAATCCTTCGACGCGTGGGTCGGTCGCCGCGAAGACAGCGCGGACCGGATTACCCGGGCCCCCATCCGTCTGCTGCAGGCGGCACTGGACTACGCGAACCCATCCGAACTCCCCGCGACGCTGCCGCCGCTGTGGCACTGGCTGTACTTCCTGCCGGGCGAGCGACAGTCGAACATCGGCATCGACGGCCACCCGCGGCGCGGCGGCTTCCTGCCGCCGGTCGCGCTGCCGCGCCGCATGTGGGCCGGTGGACGGCTGCAGTTCCTGCGGCCGCTGGCCGTCGATGCGCCCGTGCAGCGCCGGTCGACGATCCTGAGCGTGCAGAGCAAGTCCGGCCGCAGCGGCCGGCTGGTGTTCGTCACCGTGCGGCATGAAACGAGCGACGCCGAGGGCGCGGCGATCCGCGAGGAACAGGACATCGTGTATCGCGACGCGCCGCCTCCTGCCACGACCGGTGCGCCAGCACTGCAGCCGGCACCGGCGCCGACCGACGAACAGTATTCGCGCATCGTCACGCCCGATCCGGTGCTGCTGATGCGCTTCTCCGCCCTCACCTTCAACGGCCACCGGATTCACTACGACCGGCCCTACGCGATGCAGGAAGAAGGCTATCCGGGCCTCGTGGTGCACGGCCCGCTGATCGCGATGCTGCTGCTGGAGGAACTGCGCCGCACGTACCCCGGCAGGACGATTCACCGCTTCGAGTTCAAGGCCGTGAGCCCGCTGTTCGACACCACGCCGTTCACGGTGAACGGCAAGCTCGAAGGACATGCCGCCCGCCTGTGGGCGCGCGGCCCGCAAGGGCAGCTGGCCATGCAGGCCAGCGCCGAACTGGAATAACGATCCGACCATGCAAGCTCGCAAAGCTCAACCCGGCCCGCTGAGCGGGATGACCGTCGTCACACTCGAACACGCGATTGCCGCGCCGTTCTGCACGCGCCAGCTCGCCGACCTCGGCGCCCGCGTCATCAAGGTGGAGCGCCCCGGCGTGGGCGATTTCGCGCGGGCGTACGATCACCGCACCCGCGGTCTCGCGTCGCATTTCGTGTGGACCAACCGGTCGAAGGAAAGCCTCACGCTGGACCTGAAGCAACCGGCCGCGCAGGCGGTGCTGGGCGAACTCGTCGCCCGGGCCGACGTGCTGGTGCAGAACCTCGCGCCCGGCGCGGCCGCGCGCATGGGCCTGTCGTTCGATGCGCTGCACGCGAAGCACCCGCGGCTGATCGTCTGCGACATCTCGGGCTATGGCGCCGACGGCCCCTACCGCGACAAGAAAGCCTACGACCTGCTGATCCAGAGCGAGGCGGCATTCCTGTCGATCACGGGCACGGCCGATGAACCCTGCAAGGCCGGCAACTCGATCGCCGACATCGCGGCGGGCATGTATGCGTACACGGGCATCCTCAGCGCGCTCCTGCAGCGCGGCGTCACGGGCATCGGCTCGCACGTGGAAATTTCGATGCTCGAGGCGCTGGCCGAGTGGATGGGCTTCCCGATGTACTACGCGTACGACGACCAGCAGCAGCCGGGCCGCAACGGCGCCGCGCACGCGACCATCTATCCGTATGGCCCGTTCAAGGCCGGCGACGGCCGCGTCGTGATGCTCGGCCTGCAGAACGAGCGCGAATGGAAGGCGTTCTGCGACGTCGTGCTGCGCGACCCGGCGCTCGCGACCGATCCGCGCTTCGATGCCAACGTGCACCGCTCGGAACACCGCGCGGAACTGAAGGCCGTGATCGAACAGGCGTTTTCCGCACTCACCGCGCAGGACGTAATCGCACGCCTCGACGAAGCGCAGATCGCGAACGCCGCCGTGAACCAGATCGGCGATCTCTGGACGCATCCGCAACTGCACGCGCGCGAGCGCTTTCGCACGATCGACTCGCCGGCCGGCGAACTGCAAGCGCTGCTGCCGCCCGCCACGATCGACAGCTTCGACATGCGCATGGATGCGGTGCCCGCGCTGGGCGAGCACAGCGCGGCCATCCTGCACGAACTCGGGCGCACCGACGCCGATATCGAACAACTGCGCGCCGCCGGCGTGATCTGAGCCATGTCCAAGCCCCGCTCCCCCGTCCATCACGCGCGCAGTCTGCTGTTCGTGCCGGCCACCCGCCCCGAGCGCTTCGCGAAGGCGCTCGCTTCGGGCGCCGACTGCATCATCGTCGACCTCGAGGATGCCGTCAGCCCCGACAGCAAGGACGACGCACGCGCGCAACTCGCGCAGCACCTGCCGCTGCTGACGGTCGAGCAGCGTGCGCGCACCGTCGTGCGCGTGAACGCAGTCGGCACGCCGTGGCACGACGCGGACATCGCGCTGCTGCGCGACTGGGCCGCGCAACGCGTGGTCGTGATGCTGCCGAAGTCCGAAGATGCGGGCGCGCTGCGCCACGTCGCGGCGCAGCTCGGTGAGTACGCGCAACTCGTCGCGCTGATCGAATCGCTGGCCGGGCTCGATGCGGCCGACGCGCTGGCGCGCGACCCGCGGGTCGTGCGTGTCGCGTTCGGGCATCTGGATTTCCAGCTCGACCTCGGCATGCGCGCGACGCCCGACGAGCCGGAGCTGGCCTTTGCGCGCAATGCGATCGTGGCCGCGTCGCGGCGCGCGCAGTTGCCCGCGCCGATCGACGGCGTGACCACGCGCACCGACGATGCCGAGCGTCTGACGGCCGATGCCCGACGCGCGCGCGCGTTCGGTTTCGGCGGCAAGCTGTGCATCCACCCGGCGCAGGTCGCCGGCGTGAACGAAGCGATGGGCTATTCGGAAGACGAGCAGGCGTGGGCGCGCCGCGTGGTCGACGCAGCCGCGAAACACGGCGGCGCCGCGTTCAGCCTGGACGGCCGCATGGTCGATCTACCGGTGATTCGCGCGGCCGAGGCGATCATCGCCGGTACGCGGAAATAATCGATCGCGACGATGGATATGACACGCGCATCGAGACAGATAGCGCGTGCATCAACAATGGAATTCGCGATGGGTGCGGGACGGTTCGATGCGCATTCGCATTCGATCACGGAAAAGAAGCGACTGTCCGGAAACCTGCGGCGGATGAGTTCGGCGCGGCGGGCAGGTCGATTGCCGCTTTCCACTTCATCGCCAGTTTGAGAACGGATGTGTTGCTGCGCAAGCGTGGAAATGGCTCCGCACGGGAGCCGTTTCCACGAGACTCACGCCCCGGTCAAACGCCTTCGACCAGCACGGCCCGAAAGCGTGCGCCCTTGAAGCGATGCGGAACGATGGCCTGGTATGCCGGGCTGCCATACCACGCGTGCGCGGCGTCCCTGGACGGAAACTCGACGATCACCACCCCTTCCGGGCCGTCGCCCTCGAGCGTTTCCTGCGGGCCATACGCGGCCAGCACCTTCAACGGGTGGCCGGCGGTCGTCGCGCCGACCTTGTCCTGGTAGAGATCGAGTTCCTGCTGATCCTGCGTGCTTTCATGCGTGAAGACGATATAGGTCGCCAAGATTGCGCTCCTGATGCGTTCGAGAATGATGGGCCGATCCGGAGATCGTCCGCCGGATAACGGCACTCATCCTAACCATCGCGCGCGCTTTCTCTTATCCCCCTGCCTCCAACTCTCTATTCGAGCCGGATTAACAATGGACGCACCCGGTCGGCCGAGCGCGTGTCGCAGCCCCAAAAGAAAACACCCCTCGACGAGGGGTGCATGAGCCGGAACGCGGGCGCCCCCAGCCGCTGGCAAGTCAGCTGGGGGAAATCATCGCCCGGCGCCGGGGCCGTCGAGACGCAGCGTCGCGCTCACCCTACCCGCGCTTCGGCTTCGCCTTCGCGCGACCCCGTTCGCGCCAGCACCGGCTTGAGCGCCTGCCCGGTGTGGCTTGCGCTCACCTGCGCGAGCGCTTCCGGCGGCGCCGCCGCGACGATCGTACCGCCGCCCACGCCGCCTTCCGGCCCGAGATCGATGATCCAGTCGGCTTCCGCGATCACGTCGAGGTCATGCTCGATCACGACGACGCTGTGCCCCGCATCGACGAGCCGGTGCAGCACGCGAATCAGCTTCGCGACGTCGGCCATGTGCAGGCCGACCGTCGGTTCGTCGAGCACGTACAGCGTGTGCGGCGCCTTCTGGCCGCGCCGCGTGATGTCGTCGCGCACCTTCGTCAGCTCGGTGACGAGCTTGATGCGCTGCGCCTCGCCGCCCGACAGCGTCGGCGACGGCTGGCCGAGCGTCAGGTAGCCGAGCCCGACATCCTTCATCAGCTGCAGCGGATGCGCGATGTTCGAAATCGGCGCGAAGAATTCCACCGCCTCGTCGATCTCCATCGTCAGTACGTCGCCGATGTTCCGGCCGCGCCACGTGACGGCGAGCGTCTCCGGGTTGAAGCGCTGCCCGTGGCACACGTCGCACGGCACCTTCACGTCGGGCAGGAAGCTCATCCCGATCGTGCGCACGCCCTGCCCTTCGCATGCGGGGCAGCGCCCGTCGCCGGTATTGAACGAGAAGCGCGATGCCGTGTAGCCGCGCGCCCGCGCTTCCAGCGTATCGGCGAACAGCTTGCGGATCGTGTCCCACACGCCGATATAGGTGGCCGGGCACGAGCGCGGCGTCTTGCCGATCGGCGTCTGGTCGACTTCCAGCACGCGATCGATCCGCTCCCAGCCGCTCAGCGAATCGCAGCCCTGCCACGCATGCGTGACGTTCAGCGACGGCCGCGGCGCGCTGCGCGCCAGCACGCTCGAACGACGGTTGGCGGCCGGCGCGTCCTGCTGCGCGGCCTTGCGTGCGCGGCGCGTGGCCGGCGACGACAGCACGGAGCGGCCCACCGCGTCGAGCAGGTTCGTCATCAGCACGTCGCGCGCGAGCGTCGACTTGCCCGAGCCGCTCACGCCCGTCACCGCGACGAGCCGCGCAAGCGGAATGCCGACCGTGACGTCACGCAGGTTGTGCAGCCGCGCGCCGTGCACGGTCAGCCAGGCATCCGGCACGGCGGCGCCACCTTGCTTGCCCGGCAGGCTCACGCTGCGGCGCGGCTGCAGCGGGTGCGTCATCGGCTGCGCGAGCAGGCGCCCCGTGACCGAATCGGACTGCGCGGCCAGATCCGCGACCGCGCCCTGCGCGACCAGCGTGCCGCCGCGCTTGCCGGCGCCCGGGCCGACGTCGATGATGTGATCGGCGCGGCGGATCGTGTCCTCGTCATGCTCGACGACGACGAGCGTATTGCCCTTGTCGCCGAGCTTGCGCAGCGCGTCCAGCAGGATCTGGTTGTCGCGCGGATGCAGGCCGATCGTCGGTTCGTCGAGCACGTAGCAAACACCCTGCAGGTTGCTGCCGAGCTGCGCGGCGAGCCGGATGCGCTGCGCTTCGCCACCCGACAGGCTCGGCGCCGCGCGATCGAGGCTCAGGTAACCCAGCCCGACTTCCTCGAGAAACGCGAGGCGGCTGCCGATCTCGCTGACGATGTCGCGTGCGATCTGCGCGTCGCGCCCCGTCAGTTCCAGCCCGTCGATCCAGCGCCGCGTGTCGGACACCGTCCATTGCGCGACCTCGACGATCGGATGCGCGTCGAACGTGACCGCGCGCGCGGACGGGTTCAGCCGCGTGCCGTGGCAATCCGGGCACGGCTCGTTGCCGACGCCGTCCGGCTCCTGCTCGTCGGACGGCAGCGTCTGCTCGCGGCCACGGTCATCGCCGGCGAGCACCGTGTCGTCGTACGCGGCGCGCTGTTCGCGCGTGAGCGTGACGCCGGTGCCGACGCAGGTCGTGCACCAGCCATGCTTGCTGTTGTACGAGAACATCCGCGGGTCCAGCTCCGGGTAGCTCGTGCCGCACACCGGGCACGCGCGCTTGACCGACAGCACCTTGACCGTGCCGACGCGTGCGGTCGAATGCGCGTTCTGCATCGCAGCGTGCAGCCCGTCGAGCGGCGCGAGCAGATGCATCACGCCCTTGCCGAGCTCGAGCGTCTCGTCGAGCACGCGCCGCAGTTCGGCCTCGTTGTCCGGCGACACGACGATGTCGGCCACCGGCAGCTCGATCGTATGCTCGCGGAAGCGGTCGAGCTTCGGCCACGGATCGACCGGCACGAACTCGCCGTCGACGCGCAGATGCGTGCTGCCGCGCGCCTTCGCCCACTTCGCGAGATCGGTATACACGCCCTTGCGGTTGACGACGAGCGGCGCGAGCAGCCCGACGTGCTCGCCGCGATGATCGCGCAGCAACTGCGCGGCGATCGATTCGACGGACTGCGACGTGACGGGCGTGCCGTCGTGGATGCAATGCTGCAGGCCGAGCTTCACGTACAGCAGCCGCAGGAAGTGCCAGACCTCGGACGTGGTCGCGACCGTGCTCTTGCGCCCGCCGCGCGACAGCCGCTGCTCGATCGCGACGGTCGGCGGAATGCCGTACACCGCATCGACTTCAGGGCGGCCGGCCGGCTGCACGATCGAGCGCGCATACGCATTCAGCGATTCGAGGTAGCGGCGCTGCCCTTCGTGGAACAGGATGTCGAACGCGAGCGTCGACTTGCCGGAACCCGATACGCCGGTGATCACGTTGAACTTGCCGTGCGGGATGTCGACGTCGAGCGCCTTCAGGTTGTGTTCGCGCGCATTGACGATCCGCACGACGTCTTCGCCTTCGATCGCACGCCGCTCGCGCGCCGCGTTCAGCACGGCCTGCAGCGGCTTGCCTTCGTCGGCGAGCGCCAGCTCGGCATCCATTGCGCGGTCGTACTGCAGCAGCGCCACGCCGGTATGCGATTCGGCGCAGGCCTTCACGTCGTCGGGCGTACCCGCGCACAGCACGAGGCCGCCGCCGTCGCCGCCCTCCGGGCCGAGGTCGATCAGCCAGTCGGCCGCACGGATCACGTCGAGGTTGTGCTCGATCACGATCAGCGAATGGCCGGCCGCGAGCAGCTTGCCGAACGCCTGCATCAGTTTCGCGATGTCGTCGAAGTGCAGCCCGGTGGTCGGCTCGTCGAACATGAACAGCTTCGCGCGCGCGATGCGCGCTTCTTCCGTGACGACCCGGCGCCCGTTGACGGCCGCCGCCGATTCGGCGAGGAAGCCGGCCAGCTTCAGCCGCTGCGCTTCGCCGCCCGACAGCGTCGGCACCGGCTGGCCGAGCTTCACGTATTCGAGGCCGACGTCGACGATCGGTTGGAGCACGCGGAGCACCTCGGCGTCGGTCGCGAAGAACGCGGCCGCTTCGCTGACGGTGAGATCGAGCACGTCGGCGATGCTCAGCGCACGGCCGTTGCGCTCGATGCGCACTTCGAGAATCTCGGCGCGGTAGCGGCTGCCGTCGCAATCCGGGCAACGCAGGTAGACGTCGCTCAGGAACTGCATCTCGATGTGCTCGAAGCCGGAGCCGCCGCAGGTCGGGCACCGGCCGTCGCCCGAGTTGAAGCTGAACGTGCCGGCGCCATAGCCGCGTTGCAGCGCGAGCGGCGCCTTCGCGAACAGCTTGCGGATCTCGTCGAACGCGCCGACGTAGCTCGCCGGGTTCGACCGCGTGGTCTTGCCGATCGGCGACTGGTCGACGAACACGACATCGCCGACCTGGTCGGCGCCCGTGAGGCTGCGGTACGCGCCCGGCGACTCGGTCGCCTTGCCGTGGTGCCGCGCCATCGCCGGATAGAGCACGTCCTGCAGCAGCGTGGATTTGCCGGACCCCGACACGCCCGTCACGCAGACGAGCCGCTGCAACGGGATCTCGACGGTCACGTCGCGCAGGTTGTGTTCGCTCGCGCCTTCGAGCACGATGCGCGGCGTGTTCGCGTCGACCACCCGGCGCGCCCAGTTCGACGCATGCGCGACATGCTTGCGGCCGCCGAGGTACTCGCCCGTCAGCGTGTGCGCGGAGCGGATATCGCCCGGCGTGCCGTCATAGACGATCGTGCCGCCGCGCTCGCCCGGGCCGGGCCCCATGTCGATCAGCCGGTCGGCCGCGAGCATCACCGACGGATCGTGTTCGACGACGACCAGCGTGTTGCCCGCGTCGCGCAGCCGCTGCATCGCCTCGACGATCCGCGTGAGGTCGCGCGGATGCAGGCCGATACTCGGTTCGTCGAGCACGAACAGGGTTTTCGTGAGCGACGTGCCGAGCGCCGTCGTCAGGTTGATCCGCTGCACCTCGCCGCCCGACAGCGTGCGGCTCTGCCGGTCGAGCGTCAGGTAGCCCAGCCCCACGTCGCACAGGTATTTCAGGCGCGTGCGCACCTCGGCGAGCAGCAGCTTCAGCGCGTCGTCGAGCAGCGCGCTCGGCAAGGTGATGTCATCGAAGAAACGGCGAATGCGCTCGATCGGCAGCAGCATCAGGTCGTGCACGGTCAGGCCCGGCAGCGCTTCGAGCTGCGCGCGGCTCCAGTCGACGCCGCGCGGCATGAAACGGCCGGCCGGCGCGAGCACGCCATCGGCGTTTTCCTTCGAGCCGAGCCGCCATTGCAGCGATTCCGTCTTCAGGCGCGCGCCGCCGCACACGTCGCACGGCGTGTAGCTGCGGTACTTCGACAGCAGCACGCGGATATGCATCTTGTACGCTTTCGACTCGAGATAGCCGAAGAAGCGCTTCACGCCGTACCACTGGCTCTGCCATTTGCCGTTCCAGTCCGGCGACCCGTTGACGACCCAGTCGCGCTCGGCGTCCGACAGCTCGGACCACGGCGTGTCGCGCGGGATGCCGGCTTTCGCCGCGTAGCGCATCAGGTCGTCCTGGCACTCCTTCCAGGCCGGGGTCTGCATCGGCTTGATCGCGCCGCCGCGCAACGTCTTGCGCGCGTCGGGGATCACGAGGCCGAGATCGACGCCGATCACGCGGCCGAAGCCGCGGCAGGTTTCGCATGCACCGTATGCCGAATTGAACGAGAACAGCGCCGCCTGAGGCTCCGCGTAGCGCAGGTCGCTGTCGGGATCGTGGAGCCCGGTGGAGAAGCGCCAAACCTGCGGCTCGGCAACCGCGTGCTCGGCGTCGGCCGGCAGCACATAGACGTTCACGCGCCCGCCGCCGCGCTTCAGCGACGCCTCGATCGCCTCGACCACGCGCACCTTGTCGGCGCCCTGCACGCGGAAGCGGTCGGCCACCACGTCGAGGACCTTGCGCGGCCCGGTGGGCGACGCGACCTCGCGCTGCGCCTGCACGCGCGTATAGCCGCTCGCCGACAGCCACTGCGCGATTTCTTCGTCGGACACCGCTTCCGGCAGCTCGACCGGGAACGTGACGACGACGCGCGGATCGCTCGCCTGCGTGCGCGCGACGAGCTCCGCGTAGATCGTCTCCGGCGTGTCGTGCCGCACCTGCCGCGCGGTCTTGCGGTCGAACAGCTCGGCCGCGCGCGCGTACAGCAGCTTCAGGTGATCGTTCAGCTCGGTCATCGTGCCGACGGTCGAGCGCGAGCTGCGCACCGGGTTGGTCTGGTCGATCGCGATGGCCGGCGGCACGCCGTCGACACGTTCGACCTGCGGGCGGTCCATCCGGTCGAGGAACTGCCGCGCGTACGCGCTGAACGTCTCGACGTAGCGCCGCTGGCCTTCCGCGTACAGCGTGTCGAACACGAGGCTGGACTTGCCCGAGCCCGACGGGCCGGTGACGACCGTCATCTCGCCGGTACGCAGGTCGAGATCGAGATTCTTGAGGTTGTGCTGACGTGCTCCGCGAATGCGGATCAGATTGCTGGATGACAATTTGCCTGCCCGTCTGAATGAGTTAGCCAGAGTGCTCGGTGCCGGAACGCTGCGGCGGATGTCCGCAGGCGCGGCGCACGGGCCGCAACGGTGACACGTGTGCGGCTCGATTGCGACGGACACTATACTGTATATTCATACAGTTTTCCATGACGACCCTGGCGCCGTCATGGGCAGGCGGCTGGCGGGGGAGCGAGACGCCTTTGCCGAACAGGCGACCCGCTGCATGCCGGTGCGCAGCGGTCATGGGCGCGTCCCGCCAACCCTTCCAATCCCCCCGTCTCCGGCTGACTGATGACCGGTGCAGCCCCCTGCGTGCAGCGCTCGAAAAGTTGACTTGTAGAAGTTGTGACGTATTAGTAGCATTTTCTACATGACCACTTTTTCGACCTGGTCACTCCTCGTTCTGACCCTTCCGACAGAAAACGCGACGGCCCGCATGCGGTTCTGGCGTGCGCTGAAGGCGAAGGGGTGCGCGGTGCTGCGCGACGGCATCTACCTGCTGCCGTACACCGCAGAGCATGAGGCGACCCTGCGCGAGCTCGCGGACGCGATCGCCGACAGCGGCGGCACGGCCCACCTGTTGCGCGCGCCCAGTCTCGACGCGCCACAGGAACAGGAATTCCGCGCGCTGTTCGACCGCGACGCCGACTACGCGACCTTCACGCGAACCCTCATCGACGCGCGCAAGACACTGGCCGGACAGTCCCCCACCGAACTCACCCGCTTGCTGCGTCGCCTGCGCAAGGAGTTCGACGCCATCCGGGCGATCGACTATTTCCCGGGCGATTCGGCCACTCGCGCCGAAGTCGCGCTGCAGGATTTCGTCGCGCGGGTCGACACCGTGCTGTCGCCGGGCGAGCCGCACGCCGCGGACCGCCCAATCCGTCCGCTGGCGATTGGCGAGTACCAAGGTCGCACGTGGGCGACGCGGCAGCGGATGTGGGTCGATCGCGTCGCCAGTGCGTGGCTGATCCGTCGATTCATCGACGCGCGCGCCCGCTTCATCTGGCTGGCGGCGCCGGCGGATTGCCCGGTCGATGCGCTCAGCTTCGATTTCGACGGTGCGACGTTCACGCACGTCGGCGAGCGCGTGACATTCGAGGTGCTGCTCGCCAGTTTCGGACTCGAAAACGACGCCGCGCTGATGCGGCTCGGCGAGATCGTGCATGCACTCGACGTAGGCGGCCCCGCCGCACCCGAAACGGTGGGCTTCGAGGCCGTGATGGCCGGCACGCGCCAGCGCACGGAGAACGACGATCAGTTGCTCGAGCAGATGGGCGCCGTGCTCGACGCCCTGTACGCGCACTTCACGTCGAACGGCAAAAACCCAACCACGGCCAGATCATGACTCCTACCGTCGCCACCACCGAACCGACCTACTCGCTGGGCGAGCTGGTCGCCTACATGCTGCGCCTCGGCACATTCGGTTTCGGCGGGCCGGTCGCGCTCGCGGGCTACATGCGTCGCGACCTGGTCGAGCGTCGCGGCTGGATCACGGAGGCCGATTACAAGGAAGGCCTCACGCTGGCCCAGCTCGCGCCGGGGCCGATGGCGGCCCAGTTGGCGATCTATCTCGGCTTCGTCCACTACCGCCTCCTCGGCGCGACGCTGGTCGGTTTCGCGTTCGTGCTGCCGTCGTTCCTGATGGTGGTCGCGCTCGGGTTCGCGTACGCGCATTTCGGCGGGCTGCCGTGGATGCAGGCCGTCTTCTACGGCGTCGGCGCCGCGGTGGTCGGCATCATCGCGATGAGCGCGTACAAGCTCACGACCAAGACCGTCGGCAACGACAAGCTCCTTTGGGCGATCTTCCTGACCTTGGCTGCGGTGACCTTCATCACGGAATCGGAAATCGCGTGGCTGTTCGTCGCTGCCGGCCTGATCGGCTGGCTGTGGCGCGCGCCACCGAAGTGGCTGCACAAGGGCGGCCTGAATGCCGTTGCCGCCGCCCATCTTCCCGCAGCCAGCGGGTGGCTGAGCGGCATCGATTTACCGCAGCTCGTCCAGATCGGTGCATTCTTCATGAAGGCAGGCGCGTTCGTGTTCGGCTCCGGACTCGCGATCGTGCCGTTCCTCTATGGCGGCGTCGTCACCGAACATCACTGGCTGAACGACAAGCAGTTCGTGGATGCCGTCGCGGTCGCGATGATCACGCCCGGCCCGGTCGTGATCACCGTCGGCTTCATCGGGTATCTGGTCGCGGGATTCCCGGGCGCACTCGTCGCTTCGCTCGGCACGTTCCTGCCTTGCTATCTGTTCACGGTCATCCCCGCGCCTTACGTGAAGAAATACGGGCACCGGCCGGGCGTCAAGGCGTTCGTGAACGGCATCACGGCGGCGGCCGTTGGTGCGATCACAGGTTCCGTTCTCGTCATCGCGAAGCGATCGATCGTCGATATCCCGACCGCGCTGCTCGCCGTCGCCACCGTGCTGCTGCTGTGGCGTTTCAAGAAGTTGCAGGAACCGGTGATCGTGACCGCGGCCGCCGTCATCGGGCTCGTGGCGTTCCCGCTGCTCCGGCATTGACTCGAGTCGACGTAAGGCGGAGTTGACGTACCGGATGAAAGCGCGGGCAAGCGATCGCCACAGATATGGCTCGATTTCGGCTGACACGATACGGTATCTCCATGCAGCCCCCCATGAAGGCGGTTTGCGCGACCGTAACGGTCAAGGAGATTCTCGCGAGCCGGCGCCGGGTCGTGCTGGAAACCCGCTGCGAAGTCGACGGTCTCGTCGTCGTGGAAGGCATGGCAGTGGTGATGCCCACGAATGCAGCGGCGCGCCGGAAAGAAGCGGCGCGCGTGCAGGATCAGGAGGCTTGACTGCCGCCTGAAGCGGGCGCGCAGGCATCGCGAGGCGCGCGGCCGGCGATCACGCGAGCCTGCGTCGTCGCCGCTGATCGACACGTGACAGGCGGCACGTGAACGGGCTCAGCAGATGGCCGCGATCGCATGGGCGACGCATCGGCGGGCGAGCACGTCGGTCGGATCGACGAGCGTTGCCCGCGCCCCGTTGCGCGCGACGTATTCGCCGCCCGGCAGCAGGATCGGCAGCTCGGTACACCCGAGCACGATCACCCTCACGCCCTCGGCAATCAGCGCGTCGACGGCAGCAGCGATATCCTCCGTGCACTGCCCGCTGGTGATGCCGGCCTTGACGCCGTGCCTTCCATAGATCGCTTCCATCACGCGCGCCTGCAAGGCCGGTACGGGCACGACTTGCCGAAGCCCTTGCTGCGCCAGCGCCTTTTCATACACACCGCTTTCGATCGTGCCGGACGTCGCCAGTACGCCGACCTCGCGTAGCGCCGGGTAGGTGTCGCGCAAGTAAGCGACCGTGACGGTCAGCATGTTGACGATCGGGATGTCGAGATACGGCTGGATCCGCTCGACGAATGCATGCGCGGTATTGCACGGAATCGCGATGACGTCCGCCTCGCCGTCCTCGAGCTTCTTGCAGGTCGCGTACAAGGCGATCGTCGGGTCCACGCCGGCACCCACCAGATTCTCGGTTCGATCGGGGATTTGCGGATTCTGTTCGACCAGCAGCTTGATATGGTCCTGATCGCGCGACGCCGGCGTGTTGCGCACGATCTTGTCCAGGAAATCGACCGTCGCGGCCGGACCCACGCCGCCGACCACGCCGATCTTGAACGTCGAAGCACGGGAGCCGTGCGGCGCCGATACTGCGTACTGCGCGTAGGCGAGATTCGAATCGATCAACGGCACCGGCAACGGGCCGATTTCATCCGCGACCAGCGCAATCTCGGTCAGCCCCGGCACGATGACCTGCACGCCCTGATCGACCAGGTCCTCGCAGGCGCGCCGCAACAGCTCGACCGGCCGACCTCGAAGATTGCCGCGCTTGATGCCGTCGGCACCGTAGACGGCTTCCGTCACGAGATCGACGCCGTCGTACGAACGCGGATGGACGATGTCGAATGGCGGCGACGGGAAATACGCATCGAAGAGCCGCTTGTCCCGCACGTAATCGGAAGCGAGCACGCCGATGCGCGTCGCGTCGGGATACGTGCGTTGCACATGGCTGCGAACGGCTTCGACGATATCCACGATCGGCAGCCTCGTATTCGCCTTCAGCTCGTCGATGAACGTGTGGCTCAGGAAACACGGGAGCACGACCGTCGTCACGCCACGCGCCTCGAACGCCCGGATCATGTCGAACACGTACAGCTTGCGTTCGATGGTCGCCGCACTGCCCGACCCCGCGCCATTGAACGGGTATTGCTCGAAAATCGCTTCGATATGCTCATCGTCGGAAGATGCCGGCGTCGCCTTCACCATCTTGAAGAACACGTCGGCACTCCCCAGCGGCCCGAGGCCGCCGACCACGCCGAATTTTCTTCGGGTGTTCACGCTGTCCGTGCCCATCATGCATTCAGCTCCGGCTCGTCGAATACGGCGCCGTTCGACTTCACGGCTCGCCGGCCCTCCCACTTCGCGATCACGGCCGTCGCCACGCTGTTGCCGATCACGTTCGTCATCGTGCGCCCCATGTCGAGGATCTGGTCGATCGCGAGGACCATCGCGACGCCGGCCACCGGCAGATGGAACATCGGCGCGACCGCCGCGACCACGACCACCGAGCCGCGCGGCACGCTCGCCATGCCCTTGCTGCTCAACATCAGCACCAGCAGCATGAACACCTGCTCCGACAGCGGCATGTGCACGCCGAACGCCTGGGCGATGAAGATGGCGGCAAACGCCTGGTACATCATCGAACCGTCGAGGTTGAATGCGTAACCCAGCGGCAACGTGAAGCCCACCACCTTCTTGTCGACGCCGAACCGCTCGAGCTGCTCGGTCAGGCGCGGATAGGCGGCCTCGCTGCTCGCGGTCGAGAAGGCGATCAGCGCGGGTTCGCGCACGGCCTTCAGCAGGCTAACGACGCGCCGCCCGAGAAACGCATAGCCGGCGCCGATCAGCAGCATCCAGAGCACGAGCAAGCCGAGATAGAACGCGCCGATCAGCTTTCCATACGTGTAGATCACGTCGAGCCCGCGCAGCGTGACCGACGACGCGATCGCACCGAATACGCCGAGCGGCGCCGCGCGCATCACGTAGTTGGTCTGGCGCAGCATCACCGGCACCATCCCGTCGATCGACTGGATCACGACGCCGACGCGCTTGTCGTGCTTCAGCGCACTCAGCGCGACGCCGAGAAAGACCGAGAACACCAGGATCTGCAGGATGTCGTTGCGCGCCATCGCGTCGAGCAGGCTGGTCGGGAACGCGTGCGTGATCACGTCCCGGGCGTTCAGCGCGGCCGTATTCAAGCCGGTATTGACCTCGCCGGCGGTTGCCGTGAGGTTCAGGCCGGCGCCCGGCTGCAGCGCATTGGCCATGACGAGGCCCAGGCTCAGCGAAATCAGCGATGCGCAGATGAACCACCCGATCGAGCGCAGGCCGATGCGCCCGACGTCCTCGCCGCTGTCCATGCCGGCCAGGCCCGACACGAGCGTCACGAACACCAGCGGCGCGATGATCATCTTGATCAGGCGCAGGAAGATGTCGGTGACGATCGAGAAATAGCCGGCGATCGTCTTGAGCGCGCCCGGGTCCGCGATGTGGGTGTGGCAGAGATAGCCGGCGACGACACCGAGAATCATGCCGACTGCGATGCTTAAGGTAAGGCGATTTTTCATGTCCATCCGTCCGTGGTGGCACCCGGCCGCCGGAAGGCGGGCCGCCGCTGCGATGAAGGCAGCGCGACGCGGGTCACGCATCACATCTGCCGTTGGAACGAATGGTAGGGACCGTCGATAAAACCGTGATGCCGGTGCGACATGGCGGCATGCGAGCGCCGCATAAGGCGGGAAAACCCTGACTCAGCCGAGCCGCGATGGCGCCGCGCGCAGGTGCTGCCAGAGCGTGTCCAGGAATTCACTCCGATTGGACACGTCGCGATACACGCGCAGTTCGACGTCGAGGTTCCACGCCGCCGGCCCGGCCGGCACGAGTTCGCCGGCCGCCAGTTCCGCCGTGATCGCGCTCCGGGGCAGCCACGCGACACCCTCGCCTTCCATCACGAGTTTCTTCAGCACCTCGGCCATGTCGGATTCGTAGTGCAGTTGCAAGGCCGGCGCATCCGGTGCGCGACCGAGCAGCAGCGCGAGGCATCGCCCGAAGTAGCTGGTTTCCGTATAGGAAATCAGCGGCAGCGGATGCTGCTTCGTCCCGGGAAGACGAAAGGCCGGCGCCGATCGACGGTTGGGCCTGCATGCCGGCATCAGCGTGTCGAGGCCCACGGTCAGGTGTTCGTATTTCACCGGATCGAGATGGAGCGGCAGTTCCGGGTGATGATACGCAAACATGAGCTCGCAGTTGCCGTTGACGAGCATCAGGATCGAGTCGTGAACATTGGTCGGAATCACGCGCGCCCGCACTTCGCCGAAATGCGGCGCGAGCGCCTTGAGCCAGGCCGGCAGGAAACTCAGCGCGATCGTGTGGCCCGCGGCGATCTGCAGGCTCTTGCCGGCGATCCGCTGCTCGGTGCGGATGATCGCGCGCGTGTCGAACAGGCGGCTGAGCACATCTTCGGCCGTCTCGCGAAACAGGCGGCCCGCCGGCGTCAGCACCGGCGGAAAGCTGCTGCGGTCGATCAGTTCGGCCCCGATCCACTGTTCGAGCGACTGGATGCGGCGGCTGAAACCCGACTGCGTGACGTTGCGGAACTCCGCCGCCCGGGAAAAGCTTTGATACTGAGCGAGGGCGAGGAAATCCTCGATCCATTTGATTTCCATATCGGCCTTGGAGGATCGCGGTGGGATCGGCCTGCGCGTCACCGAAGTCAGGGTGACGCGCAGGCCGGCGGACGCTCACATTGTATGTGTTCGATCCGGCGTATCGCGTCGGCGTTCGCCATGGCGCCCGTGGCCGATCTGGACGTCGTCGTTCGGCATGCCCGCTGACGGGACGATATGCGCGGACGACAACCCCGGCGACAACGGCGTTTCAGTTGCACGGCCGCCAGCCCATCCCTCCCTTGCTACGCCTTCTTCGTATAACTGTTGCACCAGCCTTTCGCACTCACCTGCTTGCCGCCGAAAATCGCGCACGCTCCCGTCGTGGCGCCGGCCTTGCCCTGGAAGAACTGGCAATTCGCACAGGCCTCGCCTGCCTGGAATTTCGGGTACTTCGCATGATCGACCCGGCCGGCATCCGCCTTGTAGCCGAGCGCCTGCGCATTGGCATCGGCTTCCTGCACGACACCGGCCCCGGCATCCGCCGCCGTCGCGCGGCGTCCAACGGCGAGCGCGGAAGCGAGCACGGTGGTGACTGCAATGAAACGTCGGCGTGAAAATTTCATGGTTGCCCCCTTCAGGTTCGCGTGAACGGATGTCCGGAATGCGCCATGTCCCGATGACGAAACGCCGCCCGCGCCGAAACAGCGCCCGTCGATCGCGTACGTATCGCGCCCATCACGCCGACGCACGCTCGACGACGGAATCAGCGAAAGAACAACGCCCGCATCCCGAACGTGTGATGCGCTTCCGCCGCCATCAGCACCATGAGCACCAGCAGGCTCAGCGGCGGGATCAGGATCGCGTACACGAGCGCCAGCCGCTCCCACATCATGTGCATGAAGATCGACACGATCAGCCCGGCCTTCGCGATCATCAGCACGACGATCAGCACCCAGCGCATCAGGCCCTGCACGTTGAAGTAGTCGACCAGGTACGAGAGCGTGCTCAGCACGAACAGCAGGCCCCAGATCTTCAGGTAGAGGCCGATCGGATGCTGCTGGCCGTGCGCGGCGTCGGGTCGATCGGCGGGATCGGTATGCTCCATGGCTGCCTCACCACAAATAGAACAGCGCGAAGATGAACACCCACACCAGGTCGACGAAGTGCCAGTACAGCCCGGCGATCTCGACGATCTGGAAGTTGCCGTGCTCGGTGAACCCCGGCTGCAGGATCTTGCGCGCGATCAGCAGCAGGTAGATCACGCCGCAGGTCACGTGAAAGCCGTGGAACCCGGTGATCGTGAAGAAGCACGCGCCGAACTGCGCCGCGCCCAGCGGGTTCCCCCACGGGCGGATGCCTTCGCGGAAGATCAGGTTGCTCCATTCGAACGCCTGCAGCGACACGAAGATCGCGCCCAGCAGCGCGGTGGCCAGCAACAGCGCGGCGGCGGGCCGTGCGTTGCGCCGGTAGCCGAAGTTGACGGCCATCGCCATCGTGCCGCTGCTGCTGATCAGCGTGAACGTCATGATCGCAATCAGCAGCAACGGCACTTCGACGCCGCCCACGCTGAGCCCGAACACTTTCGCGGTATCGGGCCACGGCGCCGTGGTCGACATGCGCACCGTCATGTAGCCGATCAGGAAGCTGCTGAAGACGAAGGTGTCCGACAGCAGGAAGATCCACATCATCGCCTTGCCCCACGGCACCCTGAAGGCTTCGCGGTCGGACGACCAGTCCGTGACGATGCCGCGCCAGCCGTCGGGCCGCGCGTCGGCGGGCGGGCCCGCGGGCGATTCGGCCGCGGATTCGGTGTGGAAGGTGGGCGCGGTCATGGCGCGGCTCCGTACAGCGGCCCGCAGACGGCGGCGACGATCCCGGGGGTCAACCACCACATCGCCGCCAGCAGCACGAGCCAGACCGCGAGCAGGAAATGCCAGTAGCGCGCGCACAGCGCGATGGCCCGCTGGGCCCGGAACGGATCCGCGCGCCGGAGCTGCGCGATCGTCACGGCCCACGCCGCCAGCCCGCCCAGCACATGCAATCCGTGCAGGCCGGTGAGCAGGTAGAGGAAGCTGTTGGACGGATTGACGGTGACGGTCTCCCCGGCTGCCGACAGCATGTGCCACGCAACCAGTTGCCCGATCACGAACGCGGCCGCCAGCACGCCGCCGGCTACCAGCCACGCCGTGCGGTACGGGCCGATCCGCCGGGCGCGCTGCATCGCGAGGCTGGCCAGCGCCAGCGCGCCGGTATTCCACCATAGCAGCGCCGGATGCGGGATCGGTTGCCAGTCGGGTTCGCGCATGCGCATCGCATAGGCGAACAGCAGCAGCGAGAACAACGTCGTCGCCACCGCCATGAACACGGTCAGGCCCGTGCGGCCCGCATTCGGCAAGCCGGGTGGCGCATCGGGAACGAAGGGGCGCGGCAGCGTGGTCATTCGGGTGCCTCGCCCGGGTGCAGCGTCGGATGGGGCGCCTTGGGTTCAGGCGCCGTCGCCGGCGGCTGATTCTGCGGCACGAAGTCTTCCTCCTGCCCCGGCGGACTGTATTCGTATGCCCAGCGGTAGACGACGGGAAGCGTCGGCCCCCAGTTGCCGTGCACGGGCGGCGTGTGCGGCGTCTGCCATTCGAGCGTGGTGGCCCGCCACGGGTTGCCGTCCGCACGCCGCCCGTGGCGGAGGCTCCACGCGAGATTGAACAGGAACAGCAGCTGTGCCGCCGCGACGACCAGCGCAACGATCGTGATGAACGTGTTGAGCATCTGCGCCGAATGCGGAATGAAGCTGAAGCCCTGATACGCGTAATACCGCCGCGGCATGCCGAGGATGCCGAGATAGTGCATCGGGAAATAGATCGCATAGGTGCCGACGAAGGTGATCCAGAAGTGCGCGCGCCCGAGCGTGTCGTCGAGCAGGCGGCCCGTCACCTTCGGATACCAGTGATACAGGCCGCCGAACACCACGAGGATCGGCGACACGGCCATCACCATATGGAAGTGCGCGACCACGAAATACGTGTTCGACAGCGGGATGTCCACGCTCACGTTGCCGAGGTACAGCCCGGTGAGCCCGCCCAGCACGAAGGTGCTGATGAAGCCGATCGCGAACAGCATCGGCACGGTCAGGTGGATATCGCCGCGCCACAGCGTCAGCACCCAGTTGTAGACCTTGAGGGCGGTCGGGACGGCGATGATGAGCGTCGTGGTGGCGAAGAAGAAGCCGAAGTACGGATTCATGCCCGCGATGAACATGTGGTGCGCCCAGACCACGAAGCTCAGCGCGCCGATGATCACGATCGCCCACACCATCATCCGGTAGCCGAAGATGCTCTTGCGCGCGTGCGTGCTGATGAGATCCGACGCGATGCCGAAGGCCGGCAGCGCGACGATGTAGACCTCCGGATGCCCGAAGAACCAGAACAGGTGCTGGAACAGCAGCGGGCTGCCGCCGGCGTGCTTGAGCGTCTGCCCCATCGACACCACGGCCGGGACGAAGAAACTGGTGCCGAGCGTCCGGTCGAACAGCATCATCACCGCCGACACGAACAGCGCCGGAAACGCCAGCAGCGCCATGATGGTCGCGATGAAGATGCCCCACACCGTGAGCGGCATGCGCATCAGCGTCATGCCGCGCGTGCGCGCCTGCAGCGTGGTGGTCACGTAGTTCAGGCCGCCCATCGTGGCCGCGACGATGAAGATCGCCAGCGACACGAGCATCAGCACGATGCCCCACTCCACGCCCGGCGTGCCCGGCAGGATCGCCTGCGGCGGATACAGCGTCCAGCCCGCGCCGGTCGGCCCGCCCGGCACGAAGAAGCTCGCCGCCAGCACCAGCACGGCCAGCAGGTAGACCCAGTAGCTCAGCATGTTGAGAAACGGGAACACCATGTCGCGCGCGCCGAGCATCAGCGGAATCAGGTAGTTGCCGAAGCCGCCCAGGAACAGCGCCGTCAGCAGGTAGATCACCATGATCATCCCGTGCATCGTGACGAACTGGTAGTAGTGGTTCGCGTCGATGAACCCGAACTTGCCCGGAAAGCCGAGCTGCAGCCGCATCAGGTCCGACAGGACGAGGCCGACCAGGCCGATGGCGATGGCCGTCAGCGCGTACTGCACGGCGATGACCTTGTGGTCCTGGCTCCACACATAGCGGGTCCAGAAGCTGTGCGGACCGTGGTCGGTGTGCGCGTAGGTCATGGCGTCTGCTCCGTCTGCTTCGCCCGTTCCGCTAGGGCTGCGCCGCGGTGCTGGCGGGCGTCCCGCCTTGCGCCTCGATATAGGCCACCAGCGCGCTCAGTTCCTGCTCGCTCAGGTCGAAGTGCGGCATGATCGGCGAGAAGCCCTTCACGACGCGGGCCGTCGGGTTGCGGATGAACGCGCGCAAATAGGCGTCGTCCACCTTCGCGGTGCTGCCGTCGGCCATCGTTTCGGTCTTGCCGTACAGGCCCTTCCAGGTCGGGCCGACGAGCGGGCTGCCGTCCACGGTATGGCAGGCGACGCAGCCCTTGGCCGCCGCGAGCGTCTTGCCCAGGGTGGCCAGCGCCTGCGCGCTGCCGCCCGCGGCGGCCGGTGCGGCCTGCACGTGGGCCATCTGCTGCTGCGCGAACGTGGTCTGCCGCGCCAGCCAGCGCGAGAACGCGGCTTCGTCTTCCACCACCACCACGCCGCGCATGCCGGCATGCCCGATCCCGCAGAGCTGCGCGCACAGGATGTCGTAGCGCCCTGCCTGGGTCGGCGTGAACCAGAAGGTGGTCACCATGCCCGGCACCATGTTCATCCGCGCGCGGAACGGCGGAACGTAGAAATCGTGCAGCACGTCGCGCGACCGGGTCAGGACCTGGACCGGCCGGTTGAGCGGCAGGTGCACCTCGGGACCGTCGATCAGGTAGTTGTCACGGCCGTTCGGGTCGGCGGGGTTCAGGCCGAACGGGTTGTCGTTGCTGATGTAGCGCACGTCGGTCGTGCCCAGCTTGCCGCCGGGCCCGGCGAAGCGGAAACGCCATTGCCATTGCTGGCCGAGCACCTCCATCTGCAGCGCGTTGCGCGGCGGCCGGATGTAGTCCGCGTAGACGAACAGGCCCGGCGCCAGCAACGCCGCGACGCCGACGATGGTCAGGCCGATCAGCCACCATTCCAGTTTCCGGTTGTGCGGTTCGTAGGCCGCACGATGCCCGCTGCGGTGGCGATAGCGCACCAGGGCGACCACGATGAACAGGTTGATGGCGATGAAGAATGCGCCGGTGATGACGAGCGTGATCGTCAGCATGTCGTCCATGCGCACCCAGTTCGACGCGATCGGCGTGATCCACCACGGACTGGCAAAGTGAAACCCCACCGCCAACACGATGATCAGGACCAGGGCAATCGCAAGGGCCATGGGCCGCCTCGCTGCATCTCACTCGCCGGCGCCGCCGGCACCCGGTTCCGTGTCGCCCGCGGGCGCCGCGTGTTCAAGCGCGGCGCGGCCGGAGACGCGATGGGTCAGTCGTCCACGTTCTGCTTGCGCAATCGCTCCAGCCTGCCGTAGGTGATGGCCGCCACCACGCCGAACAACAGGTTGGCCAGCAAGGGCCCTGAACCGCGCTCGGAGACGAACCACGGGAACACGGCCGTCATCACGTAGAAGTTCCACCCATACGCGACGATCCCGAACGCCAGCCCGATGACGGCTTCCATGCCCACGCTCGAATCGAAGCGGAAGGGCGCCATGATCGCGGCGAGCATCATCCCCATGATCGCGCCGAGCACGTAGTGCAGCAGCAGCGCCATCGCCACGATCTCGAGGTTGAATTGCGTCATCTGGCCGAGCGCGCTGCGGCCCATCACCATCGCCGCGATCTTGTGGGTCGGTTGCCACGGGCTCGAGCCGAGCACCAGCGTCGACCAGACGAATTCCAGCGCGATCACCAGCGCGCCGCCCGCGAGGCCGGCCACGGCAGCGGCGACCCAGTCGGGCGTACGACGCGCCCAATGGTGCGATTGAATGTGCAGTTCCATACGACCTCCTTGCCGACGGTTCGACGTCGGCACTTCGGTTCCGAAGGCGTCACACGTGTCGGGCCTGCGTCTCTTGCGCGATTCGGCATCGCGGACAGGGTTGCCTGCGCAACGTGTGCACGACCCGCTCCACGCGCGGCCCGCGGTCGCGGCCGTGCGCTCGACGAAACGCGTCGATGAACCCGGGTGTCGGGCAGGCCGGCTTGCTGTCGCGCGTCAGGGGAAGATCGGTGACGTCGGTTCGGCACCTTCCAGGTCCGCCTTCGGAAAATGCTGAGCGACCATCTCTTCGATTTCCTGCTCTCGCAATGCCGGCACGTCGGCCATGATCAGGATCTGGCCTGCCTGGATCGCCTCGCGAAATCGCTGGAGTCGCGCGTTCGGCTCGGCGATGCCGATCATCGCCGCGGTCCACGCCCCGAAACCCGCACCGGCCAGCGTCAGGCCGACGACGGCGCCGCCCGCGATCACGAGCTCCGCCGGCGGAAAGACGAGCGCGACGAGGCCGATCAGCGCGCCGGCCGCGCCGCCGAGCGCGACGCCGCGCTCGAGCGCATGCACGACGTCGCTGCTTTGCAGCAACGATGCTTCGGGTAACTGATCGAGTGTGACGCTGTGGTCGGCGAGAACGTGGATATGGCGCCAGACGATACGCGCGCGCAATAGATCATCGACGATGGCCTTCGCCATCTGGGTATCGGGTACGAGGAAATAAAGGCGTCTCATGTTGCCCCCCTTTTCTTGCCATCAACGCGGCCAAGGGACTGTTTTCTATTCTATGTCAGCATCGGCAACACGCCAGGGGCATGCGAGCCGCGGATGGGGTCGCATGCGAGCATTCGGCGCGCGTGGCAAGTGGGGTGAAGCGCGGTGATGTTCGCGGTCGATCGATCCGGGGGCCCGGGACATTCGCCCCCGAGGGGCGCTATCCGCGTTTGCGCAGCGGCGCCAGCAAGTCCCGCAGGCCGTTGTGGTCGATCTCGTGCATCAGCGCGAGCTGCCGGCCGATTTCGCCGCGCGGAAACCCTTCGCGCGCCAGCCAGTTGAGGTAAGGCCCGGGCAGGTCGGCAATCAGCCGGCCTTTGTATTTCCCGAAGGGCATGGTGACGGTAACGAGCTGTTCGAGGTCTGGATTTTGCATGCGGGTATTGTGCACGGCTTTTCGGTCCTGTCGCCGCCCTCGCGAAAAGGACTCGGCGAACCACCTGCGCCCCTTTTCTCGCCTGCTAGACTGGAATTCCCCCTGCACACGATGGAGGGAATCATGTTGTCCGTCTACGTCGTGAAGACCGGCGAGCAGTTCCTTTGCACCGCCGAGGATGGCGATATCGGCATGGCGCCGGCGGTTGAGGATGCCACGTCGTTCGGTTCGTATGAGGAAGCGGAAAAGGCGGCACACGTGCATGCCGACCCTGGATACGAAATCGTCGCCGTCTGCGTGATCAGGCACTGACAGGGCGCCCGCTGCCGGGCGCCCTGCGACGAGATGCGGCTCGCAGTTCGGCTGGCGCCACGCGATAGGAGTGGCGCGATGGGCTTGACCTGACACCGGATGGATGGCGTGTCGGGGTTCTCAGGAGGCGATCGCCGTGCGCGTCGGCAGCTCCGCTGTGTACGGTCCGACGCTACGCGCCTTCCCTGAAACGCCTGCCATCCGGCGCGCACTGCTCGTATGCGGCGCTGCGGGAATTCGGAGCGTCACTGCTCCGCTGTTATCGCCTGGGCCCTTTCATGCCCTCCGACTCCATGGCCGCATGCCACTCCTCATTCGCCTCGATGGGGTCCATCGCTTCGTCGACCGAGGCCGTCGCGCGCTCGGCGGCGGCTCTGGCTTCGTCTGCCGGGGAGGTGAAATCGCCGTCGCCTTCGCGATCGCCATCGCCATCACCGTCGCCCGGGGGATTCAACATGTCCCTGAGCATCGCGCTTAGCTCCGGCGTGTCCCACGGCAGCCCACGCCGCGTCCGATCCTTGATGTAGTGCCTCACTTCCGCGTCCTGCTCCACGGTCAGCGGCAGCCCTCGGAAGGTGCTTTGGGGGCCAGCGTCGATCATCGCTTTCTCCTGTTTCTAGGGCATGTTCAGTGTACTCGCCATTGCAAGCCCGTGAGCAGCGATTACGGCGCGCTTGCGGCGAATCAAACGTGTGGGGGCGACGGGTGAGCGGCCGCGAATTTCAGGCACCCGACCATAGGGGCGAGTGCCTGAAATTCGCCGACAACCTCGAGCACGCGATTGCCATGGGTCAATATCGATGAAAGTTTCGCGAGATTTCGGGACCGTTGTCCGGCGGGCGGCGCTCGCGGCCAGACATGGGGTGCCGCCCTTCACATCGGGCGGCATTCGGCCATGAAGCGCCATTCAGTTGCCGCTTAGCTGGGACATTCACGCGTCCGTTTCTCTCCGGGAAGCAGCCAGTCCGGTTTACGATAGTGTCTCTGCGGTAAGCAGATAATCGGCGTCTTTATTCTCCATATCTAACCTCGTTAAGCTGCAAAACTTAAGCTAACGTGATATATGGTGCGCGGGACCGATCCGATGGGAGGAGATTGCTATGAAGTGGGACTTGCTATGCGTCATTGGTCTTGTTGTCTTTCGTTCCAGTTTTGCCGCATGTCAGAGCGGCACTTCTCCAGAACGCTTCTGCCCGCCCCCGATATCCACTGCAAGCCCTGAACAGCGCGCATTATTCTTTTCCTTCGAACACCCGGGCAAGGCGGCTCCCCAAATCGGCCTAGCGCTATCTGGTGGAGGAACGAGGGCGGGATATTTCGTTCACGGGGTCCTACAGGGACTTAACGATGCCCACCTGCTTGAACACATTGAAATCATCTCTTCGGTTTCAGGTGGCGGTTACGCGGCTTACTGGTATTTCACGCACCGCTTTTCAGCCGCTTCTGAGGGCCGTGACTATCGTGCCATATTCGCTGACTGTTTTCCGGCTTGGCTGGCAAACGGCGGTGCGGGACAGGCTCCCTTACAAGCAATTGCGACATCGCAGGCTCACGCTGCGGACAGACGGCTTCGGAATATTTGTGGGGCGGATAACTCCGTTCACTATCTGCCGGATGATCCTTACAGATGGCAAGCGTATCTCGCAAGATTTCCAAACCTTTTTGTCGAGCGGCCTTCTACGATTACAGGAGACCCGCAGCGAAAAAGCATCGAAGATACCTTAACATTACGCCGCACGTTGAAGTTACTCGGGCAGGCGACGCGATTTTGGGGCGGCGACCACGAGACGATTGGGACTTGGTACGAGGAAGGAATCGAACGAGTGTGGGGGACGAATCCTATTCCCCGGCCCGCATTGAATCTTGATTCTCGCGGAGTCGAAATTGAATACGATTGGAAGAGGGCTCCGGGAGATCGGTTGACGTCAATCGCGCAGTTGCAGGAATACACACGGAAGGGCGACTCAGTTCCGCTGTGGGTTCTTAACGCAAAAACCGGAAAGGCGACGTTGGACCCCACACCGCAAACGATCTTCGAGATGACGCCGTTCTCGTACGGCAGCGACGTTACAGGCTTCACCCGCGGACAAATGCCGGTAGATATCTTGACAGCAGTTCGCCTTTCTGCGGCATTCATGGACGCGCAGGGGGCGACAGTCGGATCAGACAACGAACGTTTGCTACATCTCGCAAATCTCGTAGTGCCTGGCGCTGCAACATGGGGCAAGGATATCAACCTACCGCAGTTGTCGGAAAAACCCGTCCACTTGAGCGATGGCGGCAGTGAAGACAACCTTGGTCTATATAGCTTGGTCCGTCGCGGGGTACCTAATATCATTGTTGTCGACGGTGAACAGGATCCAGCAGGAGAACTGACATCGCTGTGTCGAGTGAGAGAAGCACTGGCTAAAGAAGGTCAAACGCTTTCCGTTGACAATCTACGAAAGCTGGCAGACGTTTGTAATCCGGCTCGGAGCGGCGTCAAGAGGGGCTATAACACATCTGAGTGGTTCAATCCGGTGATGCATGGAGAAATTCGACGTGATGCCGCGCCCGACAATGAAAGGCCGATTCAAATCTGGTATATCAAGCTTGCTTGGGACCAGTTAAAGTACAAAGCCGCACTGAATAGTCAGAAATGCGAAGAGTCGATTAACGATGCCTCTTGCTTCCTCACCATGTTTTACGGGGAAAACTCGAGCGTTGTAGACAAGGACGACGGTTATATGCTCTTTCCACAAATCGACACGGTTGGGATGACGCTGCGGGCAAGTAGCTATTTCTTCTGGGCGTACCGCGAACTCGGACGTGAAGCAGGCCGTCGCTTCGCTTGGGATTCGAACGCTCGTCAGCTAGTCTCGGAGGTTCAGGAGTGCATGCAGATACCGTACAAGATCGCCGCACGAGGGCGCCGTGCGTTTTCCATCGGCCAAGCCGCCGATACTTGGTCGCCATGTAAGCCGGCTCCTGGCCGCGAAACAATCGCACATCAGTAGATCGGCGCAGTGCAACTAGATACATTGGGCTGCTCGAGCGACTGGCCGCTTGAGTTTTGAGGCGGCCATTACTGCGGCGCCGACCCAGATGATCGCTTAGGGTCGGCTTCCGCCGGATGCAGTCCGTTCGACGCCGGCATCCGACAACGGCTCACCGTCGGGCTGTAGTCGGCCATGAAGAGACCTTCATTCCAAGGGGCGCTTGGACATTAAAACGGCCGCTCCACTCCGCAAGCGGTCACTTGATCGCCGAGAGCGGGCATCGCATCATTGGTATATGCACACATTGGTGCGGCCTGGGTTGTACGTCAACAAGCGGCGGGTTTTGACGGTGACGGCATCGAGCCGCCGGACGGCAGCTCGTGCATCGGGGAAAATCAATGGCAAAACCAAAAAGAAGCGAAAACGTGAAGACCTGTCCGAACGCCGAGCGATGGATGCGAATGCACCCGGATGCGGCCCGCAACCTCAGGCGAATCATCAAGCTCATGGATGGCCGCTATGAGGGCGGCTACCAAGGCTATATCAACCGGGCCGCGAACTTCGTGGAGTACCGGTTTGACCCGATCGAAGCAGAACAGCACTTCCAGCACGTCCAGCTCTTCGCCCGGCAAAAACACGTGGTTGTCCGCTTCACTGTGTTCACGAAGCGCACGAGAAAAGGCCCCGGGATCAGCAAGACGCTGAAGGACGCGCGTGGCAATGATTATTACGCGCTGGAATTCCCAGTGGCGGCAGACACTAGCCTCGATGAATTGGAAGCGTTCCTGCGCACGACGGCGACCTTTTCGCGAGACCGGACGGCGCCCCCGTCACGCGGCCCCGCCGGGCGCGGGTCGCACAAAGTACCCACGAGCCTCGGCAAGCGAACACCCCGAGAGGCGATCGACCGCGCCGAACAGGCGGCAGCCCAGGAACTCGCCGAGCCGATCATATCCGAGGACGATGCGCGCGAGCGCGAACTGCGTGCGGTGTTTCTGCGCCGCGGGCAAGGGAAGTTCAGAAAGGCCCTGCTCAATGCCTATGAGAAGCGGTGTGCCGTCACGGGCTGCACCATAGAGGATGTACTCGAGGCGGCCCACATCATCCCGTATAAGGGCGGCGACACGAACCGGTGCGATAACGGGTTATTGCTGCGCGCAGACATTCACACGCTCTTCGATCTGGGTCTCTTGTGGGTCAATCGAGAAATGAAGGTCGAAGTCGCGAACGCCTTGCAGTGTACGGAGTACGGAAAGCTTCATGGGAAGGGGCTGCGTTCGCCGACAGATACTGCATCGCGACCGCATCCCAAGCATCTGGAGCGTCACGCGCAGATCGCCAGCGAACTGCGGGAGGCTAGGCGCTGACGAAGGAACGGTCGCCGACGGCAACCAACAAGAATCCATTTCTGGAACACAAGCACGATGGCGAAATACGACGCACTCGAAGCGCATCTGCGCAGCCTGCCCCGCGACACCGTTAGGCTCACTTTTGGCGAAATAAACGAGCTAATTGCCCCGCACGAATTGCCTGCTTCCGCTTACGTGCACCCGAAGCAGTACCTGAGCAGCACTAAGACCCAACCAATTCCTGCAGCCTGGATGCGCGCCGGATGGGAAAAGTCGAATCACGACTTCGATCACCAGTACGTAGAGCTACGACGCGTTGTACCACTCGAAACCATCACGTTAGCAGATGACGTCGGCGATGATGGTTTGGATAACGAGAACCGACAATTCGTCAACATCAAGACGCGGCGTGGTCAAGCCGATTTCCGCAATCGTCTCCGGCGCGCCTATGGTGGCACCTGTGCGATCACGGGCTCAACGGTCACGCCACTTCTTGAGGCTGCTCACATCGTGCCGCACGCGCTCAAAACGGACTACGCCACGTCGAACGGGCTGCTGTTGCGTGCCGACATTCACACGCTGTTCGACCTGCACCTGATCGCCATTGATGCGGACGGCCGCGTGGCCGTTTCGCGGACACTGGAGGGGACCGAGTACTCGCAGTACCACGGGCGGCGCTTCGTTGCTTTTCCTGAGGCATCGAATGATCAGCCGTCCACGGACGAGCTCAGGCGCCACCATGACCTGTTCCGCGCAGGAGAGGATGCACTGTATGCAAACTGACACTTCGCGTACCGTGTAGCTGGCACTTAGACCTGCTGGCCTGTCCGCTTTGGTGAAGCGCGACCGACCGTTGCGGATCGCAAGTACCCATCCGCTTGCACTTGGACCCGACGCTCGACGAAACGGCAGTGCGACTGTCCGCAAAGCTCCTACCTGCGGCCTTGCAGAGGCGGATACACCGATGTCAGCAAGGGCCAAACTGCTCTCCCCGAAAGGTCGGCTTGGGTGTCCGGACGACTCAGTTACCGGCCGTTGACCCCAAAACGGCGTAATTGGCGGGAGTGGGTCGAAAATGCCAATTCGCCGAGCCTGACAGCAGACGTTCAATACAGATCCTCAGCCGAACGTCCGCAAGGTAGCGTCAAGTCGACCTACCGCGGCCAACACGTGAACGCCTGCAACCGCTGGGCACTTGCCGCTCAGCGCGTAGGCACGAGGCCACTGATATCCGGTTGAACAGCCGTTGAGGCTGCGCGAGCTCCAACGGCTGTAGTGGACCGGTTGATCGCCATGTCCTCCACGAAACAGTCGACAACTTGGAACTATACTGGGCAACCAGGAGGCTTCCATGACCGATCACGACAGACTGCATCCACTCCGTCCGCTCCTGAAAAATTGGGTTTGGGAGCATGGTCGAATCGGGACTCGCTATCTCGACTGCGTAGAGGGCGAAATCCGGTTTGATGAGGGCAAGAAGTCGCATTTCGCGGCCGAGAAATATATCTATGTGCCCCTTGGCAAGGGCGCCGAAGACGATGCATCTGCGGAGGGTCCTGCGGTCCACGAGGCTGGACTCGCCCGGTTTTTGCGGGCTGCGCAGTTGGGTACGCCGGAGGAAGCCGGTTCTGTAGCGGATGTCCAGCGCGCAGTGCAGGACTGCGTGGAGATCGGCCTGTTCAGCGCATATCAATGGGAGGCTCGAAAGGCGTTTGCCCGATACGCGCAGGAACCCATGTTCGATGACGAGATCCGCGCGGCGGTTGTCGACGACATCCGGCATATTTACACCGGCATGCGGGAGCAACTGGCGCTGTACGATTTCAGTGTGCTCTACGGCTTGCCCACGCCGCTGGTCATCGGCGACACGCCCTTCATCGACTGGCGCGTGCGTGCCAGTCCCGCACTTCCGTTTGTATCGCTCCCGCTGGGTCCTTACTGCCTGCTGGTAGGCGCGCCGTCAGGCAGGAAAAGCCGAATCGCGCCGGTCGTCTGGAAGGCCGCTGCCGCGATGGGTCCGTTGAAGGATCACAACCGCCAAATCGAGGAGCAGGCACGTCTGTGGCTGGTGGCGACCACGGATGATCAACTCGTCGCTGCGCAAAGCCGCATTGCCGCGGCCGTCGGCTCCAGGCAAGGGAATGTGAAACCCTGACCGAAGTTCGCCTTAAGCAGATCGTCGGCGGTCGCTGAGTGAAAGACTGGCACGTGAAGCCGACCGGCTCGCCATCGACGTGTGATGCAATCGCCGTGATACCGGATGCATAGCGGCCGAGCGCCTCGCGAAAGGCCACAGGCTCGATGGCCGTGCTGGAAAATGACAGGGTGGATACCGAATAGTGGGTGCGGCCCGGAAATACCAAGGCGGTGCGTTCCGACAGATTCAGGGAGCCGTTTCAACGCACTCCCTGAAATCCCCACTGCCTTCAATTCCCCGCCCCCTCCTTCCGACGTCAGCGCGGAACTAGTTCGAGCATTCCTTGCGGACGATTTCCGCGCCCGCGCTCAAAGCACTCAGCTTGCCTCGCGCGACTGCACGCGACAAAGGCGCCATGCCGCAGTTGGTGCAAGGATAGAGCTTGTCGGCGTCCACGAACTGAAGTGCCTTTCGCAACGTAGCGGCGACTTCCTCGGGGGTTTCGATGGTATCGGTCGCCACATCGATGGCCCCCACCATCACCTTCTTGCCCCGAATGAGTTCGATCAGATCCATGGGAACGCGCGAGTTGTGACATTCCAGCGAGACCATGTCGATACTGGATTTTTGCAGCTTGGGGAAGGCTTCCTCGTATTGTCGCCACTCCGACCCCAGCGTCTTCTTCCAGTCCGTGTTGGCCTTGATGCCATAGCCATAGCAAATATGCACGGCGGTTTCACACTTAAGACCTTCGATCGCTCTTTCCAGGGTCGCGACGCCCCAATCGTTCACCTCGTCGAAGAAGACATTGAATGCGGGCTCGTCAAATTGAATGATATCGACGCCGGCAGCCTCCAGCTCCCTGGCTTCCTCGTTCAGGATCCTTGCGAACTCCCAGGCCAGTTTTTCGCGACTCTTGTAATGATCGTCGTACAGCGTATCGATCATCGTCATCGGCCCCGGCAACGCCCATTTGATGGGCTGGCTGGTTTGCTGGCGCAGGAACCTGGCATCTTCAACGAAAACCGGCTTCTGTCTCGCCACCGCATCCACGACCGTCGGCACGCTGGCGTCATAGCGATCGCGAATTCGAACGGTCTTGCGGTTCTCGAAATCAACGCCGCTGAGGTGCTCGATGAACGTGGTCACGAAATGCTGGCGCGTTTGCTCGCCGTCACTGACGATATCGATGCCCGCATGTTGTTGCTCTTGCAACGACAGGCGCAACGCATCCTGCTTACCCTCGATCAACCCGTCGTCCTGCAATTTCCACGGCGACCAAAGTGTCTCCGGTTGGGCGAGCCACGAAGGTTTAGGCAAACTGCCGGCGGTTGAAGTGGGTAGAATTTTTTTCACGGTAGACGACCTTGCGTTTTTTTAGTCAAAGAGCGGAGTCCACAGACCATTGCTCAAGAATGGCCTGGTATGGCTTGATGAATTGCTCTTCCACGAACCTGCCCTGTTCGATAGCGAGCCGGCTGCGCTCGTCCCGATCGTAAACAATTCGGGTGAGCGAAAAATCCTGATGCTTCAAGCTCGGTTGGTAGGATTTTCCTGCCGGCGAATTCGCATTGTAAATTTCGGGGCGGTAAATTTTCTGGAAAGTATCCATCGTGCTGATGGTGCCGATGAGCTCCAGATTGGTGTAATCATCCAGCAAATCTCCGGTAAAATAAAAAGCCAGCGGCGCGACACTATTCGGCGGCATGAAATAGCGCACCTTCATCCCCATTTTTTCGAAATACTCGTCAGTCAATGAATACTCGTCCTGCCGGTATTCGATACCCAACACGGGGTGCCGATTTGCCGTCTGGTGATAGGTCTTGCTACTCGAAACGCTCAGGCATATAACGGGCGGTTTCGAGAAATTATCCTTGTAGGCGCTCGACTTCACGAAGGACTTGAACAGATTCCCATGCAGGTCGCCAAAGTTATCCGGCGTGCTGAAGCCGGGCCGATCCCTGTTGTGCTCCAGCAAGACCACACTGAAATCGTAATCTCGCACATAAGAGGAAAAATTATTTCCCGCGATGCCGTCAATGTGCTTGTTGTTTTTTCGATCGAAAATATTCGTCTTCAGTATTTCGATCAAGGGCAGCGCGGCACTGCTCCGTTCACCGCCGATATTCATTTCGACTGAAATGATTTCAAGCTTGACGGCATAGCGATCGCCTTTAGGATTGTCCCAATGCGCCAGCGCATTGAAGCGATTGTCGATCATCCTGAAGGTATTGCGCAAATTCTCCTGACGACTTTTCCCTCTGGCGAGGTTCGCAAAATTGGTTGTGATGCGCGTATTGTCGGAAGGTTGATAGTCCTCATCGAAACCGACGCTTTTAACAGAAAATGTAAACTCTTGACTCGTCATGATCTTGCGCCCCGATTTTCGAAATGAAAACTGCATCTGCTCCATGCGCTCCGATGCTGCTCGCTTTTCTGTTCCGACGCGTTGCTCCGTAGTCTCACGGATATCGACATTCGAACGAATGTGACGTGGGGCCATGGTCGACTGGATATGAATCGATTTCAACCAACCATGAGCGATGCTCACGGTGCGGTGTGTCCGGTTCACATCGGAAGAAAAGTAACTGACAGCGATGATATAGTTTCCATTGCATGAATAAAAATGGATTTATTTCATGCAAACATTAAATTCGTTCATGGAGTGGTCGATGCTGGATCGCAATCATCTGATGGTTGTGCGGGAAGTGGAGCGGCAGGGCTCGCTCACGGCCGCCGCCGATACGCTCAATCTCACGCAGTCGGCGCTCAGCCATGCGGTGAAGAAGCTGGAGCAGCAGCTCGGTACGCCCGTGTGGGCGCGCGAAGGACGGACCATGCGGCTCACGCAGGCCGGACAGTACTTGCTGAGCCTCGCGAACCGGTTGCTGCCGCAATTCGAACTCGCCGAGGAGCGCATGAGGCAGTACGCGCAGGGCGAGCGCGGCACGTTGCGGATCGGCATGGAATGCGCGCCGTGCTATCAATGGCTGCTGAAGGTGGTGTCGCCGTATCTCGCGCACTGGCCGGATGTCGATGTCGACGTGAAGCAGCGCTTCCAGTTCGGCGGCATCGGTGCGTTGATCGGCTACGAAATCGACGTGCTCGTCACGCCCGACCCGCTCAAGAAGCCCGAACTGCATTTTGAGCCGGTGTTCGATTACGAGCAGGTGCTGGTGGTTGCCGACGATCACCCGCTGGCCGGAGAAGCGTATGTCACGCCGGAACAGCTGACGCACGAGGTGCTGATCACGTATCCCGTCGAAACGGACCGGCTCGATATCTACACGCAGTTCCTCACGCCCGCGAACCGGGTGCCGAAGCGCCACAAGGTGATCGAGACGACCGACATCATGCTGCAGATGGTGGCGAGCGGCCGCGGCGTGGCGGCATTGCCTCGCTGGCTCGCGGAAGAATATGCGGGCTGGATGCCGCTTACACCCGTGCAACTTGGAAAGAAGGGGATTGCGAAGCAGATTTTCCTCGGCACGCGCAAGACGGATGACGACGTCGATTATCTTGCGGCGTTTGTCAAGGCTGCACGGGAGTGGAAATGGGCGGACGCGAAGATGCGAGACTAGTTTTGCAACTGGGACATGAACAAAACGCATGGCTCCCGCAACGGGTCGCTTTCCGCGCCTTCGTGCTTGTCGACCCGCGCTGGAGTCGAACCCGTTTCAGCCACACGACAATTGCAGCCCCGCACCCGGTCGCAGTCCCACTCATCCCTTTTCACGCGGCAACACGGGCATCGCTTGCGCCCCGCGCAGCAACGCGTTGGCGGACGCCGATGAACCCACGACATCGGCGCCGGCCAACCGGCCCGCGGGCCGTCGTGCCGCATCGTCTTCCAGGCCACCGCGGCATCGCACACGCCGGTCGCGACGCGTTGCCCGACTCGGCTGCCTGCGGCGCGGCCGGCACGGCTGTCGCAGGCGAGCCGTCCGTTCTCGACGGCCACGCCTGCGGCAAGCCGGTGGCTAGGTCTTACTTCTGCAGCGAGATTTCCACCCGGCGATTGCGCGCGCGCCCTTCGGCGGTCTCGTTCGATGCGGCCGGGTTGGTTTCTCCATGCCCCGTCGCCGCGACCGAATCCGCTTTCAGCCCGTGTTCGCGCAGATATCCGGCGACGGCATCGGCGCGGCGCTTCGACAGGGCCTGGTTGTGTGCATCCGAGCCGGTCGCGTCGGTATAGCCGTCCACTTCCACACGCGAGAAATGCCGGTCGCCCTGCTGGTTCAGCAACGTGTCGAGCGCGGCGGTGGCGGCGGACGTCAGCACGGCGGAGTCGGTCGCGAAGTACGCATCGCCGGTCAGGCTCACCTTCTCGACCGCGGCGGGCGCCGGCGCAGCCGCCGCGGCGACCGGCGCGGGTGCCGTACCGCACTGGAACACGATCGAGTGCGGATCGGCGCCGTCGCGGTACGGCGTCGTGGAATCGACCTTGCGCACGGCCTCGTTGCCGCACATGCGCGTCGCGACCTTCATGCAGGTATTGGCGCTCGACAGGATGCCGTGACAGTCGACACGGAACGTCCGGATGCCGTCGCGGGGCTGAAGTTCGTATGCGTTGTACGTCGGTCCCGATGCGCTCGAACAGGCCGCGAGGGAAACGACGGACGCCAGCAGTGCAAGATGAATGTTTTTCACGTGAGGACTCCGAAAATGCGAGGGGCGCAGCGCGGGCGGCGCAACGGCGCAGCCGCATCCGCGTGCGTTTGCGTTCGACGCGGTCCGCCCCGGCGGTACATGCCGGCGCGAACCGCAGCGCGCGATTACTTCCACTGATACAGCATGCCCGCGCCGACGACGCGCTGGCTGCCGGCGAAGCCGCCGTTCAACGTCGCCTTCAGGTTTTCCGTGACGCGCGCCTGCACGCCGACCGCCATCGCCTTCTGCCCCTGGAACGACGCCGTACCGACCCCCATCGCGAAGTTCGAGTCGCGGTCCATGTGCGGGATCGACGCCATCGCGGCGGTGGCCGCGATCCCCTCGCGTGCCATCGAATCGGTCTGCTGGATCTGCTGCTGCATCTGCGTGAGCTGGTTGTTGACCGTGTTCAGCGACTGCGTGAACTGGTTCGACACCGCGTTCAGCTGGTTCACGTTCACCGCATCCGTGCCCTGCGTACCGGCCGCGACGTTGACCACCTGGCGCGCCGATTCCGCCGAACCGACCGCGACGACGTTCGAGCGCCCGCCGTCGTTGCTGCCCGTGCCGATCGCGGCCGAATTGCTGCCCGATGCCGTCGAGCCCACGCCGATGGCGGTGGAGCCGTTGCCCGATGCGAGCGCATTGTTGCCGACCGCCGTGCTGTTCGAGCCCGATGCCACCGCGCCCGACCCACCCGCCGACGAATTCGGGCCGGTCGAGCCCGGCGGCACGTTCGCGCCGTTCGGGTTCGTCGTGTACTGGCCGCCGAGGTTGGTCGTGCGCTGGTCGATCAGCGTCGTCAGCTGGTTCGCGACCGAGTCGAGCTGCGACACGTTCACCGCGTCCGTGCCGTTCTTGCCGGCCGCGAGCCCCGTGATCTGCCGGTTGCCGATGTTCACTTCGCCGGCCGACGATTGCGGGCTGCTCAGCCCGTACGCGACGTAGTTCGTCAGCGCGCCGACCGTCGTCAGCGAACCGGCGCCCAATGCCACGCTGTTCGCGAACGTCGCGGACGCACCGGCGCCCAGCGCGAGCGCATCGGTCGCGTTGCCGAGCGCGCCGGAACCCAGCGCGACGCTGCCCACGCTGACCGCCTTCGCATTCGCGCCTTGCGCGACCGACTGCGCGCCGAGTGCCGTCGCGCCGCTGCCGAGCGCGAGCGCGTCGGCCTGCGCGGCACTCGCCGCCTGCCCGATCGCGACACCGCCAGGCGCGGTCTGGTCGACGATCGCGCCGTTGCCGATGCCCACGCCGTTATCGCCGTTGACGACCGTCGTCGGCCCCACCGCGACCGATTCCGCGCCGACGGCGAGCGAGTCGGCCGCCGTCGAATTCGCGTGGAAATACTTCTGGCCCGTGACCGCGAACGACTGCAACGCACCGGCCAGTTGCCGCACGGTCACCGCGTCCTGCTGCCCGGTGCCGTCCGCGACGTTGGTGATCTGGCGATACGTCTTGCTGGTCGCGTCGCCGACCGATACCGCGCCGAGCAGCGTCTGGTCCGTCGTGTTGAACGGGATCGATGCGGTGCCGTTGCGGAGGATGCCCGACGCCGGCGTCGTCGCGCGGTCGGATACCGACCCCGCACCGAGCGCGATGCTGCCGTCCACCTTCGAGATCGCATTCGGGCCGATCGCGACGCTGTCGAGCCCGATCGCCTGGCTGTCCGGCGCGGTCGAGTTCGCGTGGAAATACTTGATGCCGTGCGCGTTGATGTTGTCGATCGCCGAGCCGACGTTGTTGTTGATCGTCGTCGAACCGTCGCTGTTGTACGTCACGTACGACGGCGCCGAAATCGTGCCGGTCGTCGGATCGTAGGTGGCCCCGCCGCCGATCGCGCCCGCCGTGCTGTTGCCGAGGTTGGTGTTGTTGTTGGCGATCGAGCTGAGGCCGGTGGACAGCGAACCGAGGCCCGTCGACGTCGCGGTGGACAGCGACGTCAGGTTGCTGTTCGTGCTCGACAGCCCGGTGGACAGCGAGCCGACGGTCGTCGAGGTCGACGTCGACAGCGACGCGATCGAGCTCGTCGTCGAACTGAGGCCGGTGGACAGCGAACCGATGCTCGTCGAGGTCGCGGTCGACAGCGACGTGACGGTGCTGTTCGTCGAGCTCAGGCCGGTGGACAGCGAACCGACTACCGTCGAGGTGGACGTCGACAGTGACGTGATCGAGCTGTTCGTGGAACTCAGGCCGGTGGACAGCGAGCTGATGCCGGTCGAGGTCGACGTGGACAGCGACGTCACCGTGCTGTTCGTCGAACTCAGGCCCGTGGACAACGAGCTGATGCCCGTCGACGTCGACGTGGACAACGATGTCACTGAGCTGTTCGTCGAACTCAGGCCAGTGGACAGCGAGCTGATGCCCGTTGACGTCGACGTGGACAGCGACGTCACCGCGCTGTTCGTCGAACTCAAGCCGGTCGACAGCGAGCCGACGACGGTCGACGTCGACGTGGACAGCGACGTGATCGCGCTGCCGACCGTCGACAGCCCCGTCGACGTGGAAGTCGACAACGACGTCACCGCGCTGTTGGTCGAACTCAGGCCGGTGGACAACGAGCTGATGCCGGTGGACGTCGACGTCGACAACGACGTGATCGCGCTACCGACCGTCGACAGCCCCGTCGATGTGGAAGTCGACAGCGACGTCACCGCGCTGTCGGTCGAACTCAAACCTGTGGACAACGAACTGATACCGGTGGACGTCGACGTCGACAACGACGTGATCGCGCTACCGACCGTCGACAGCCCCGTCGACGTGGAGGTCGACAGCGACGTCACCGCGCTGTCGGTCGAACTCAAACCTGTGGAAAGCGAGCTGATGCCGGTCGATGTCGACGTGGACAGCGACGTGATCGAACTGCCGACCGTCGACAGCCCCGTCGACGTGGAAGTCGACAACGACGTCATCGCACTGTTGGTTGAACTCAGGCCGGTAGACAACGAGCTGATACCCGTCGATGTCGACGTGGACAGCGACGTCACCGCACTGTTGGTCGAGCTCAGCCCCGTTGACAACGAAGACACGCCGGTGGACAACGACGTGATGCTCGATGCGGTCGACGTCGACAGCGACTCGACCGCCGTGTTCGTCGCAGCAAGCTGCGACCCGTTGATCGCATCCGTGCTCGCAGCATTCACGCGCCCGGCCGCGACGTTGGTGATCTGGCGCTCGGTGCCGGCCGCGCCGACGCTGACGACGCTGAGCGGATTCGTGCCGTTGTAGTTGTACGTGACGCCGCCGATCGTTCCGGTCGCCGTGGGATGCGGCACGTCCGTCACCGAACCGGAGCCGAGCGCGACGTCGCCGGCATTCGTCGCGATGGCCGACGCGCCGAATGCGATCGCACCGGCAGCCGCCGCGGTCGACGTATTGCCGAACGCGAGCGAGCCGGTGCCCTGCGCGTTGTTCGAATTGCCGATCGCCGCCGCGCCGTCGCCGTTCGCGGTGTTGTTCGAACCGAGCGTGACCGCGCCGGTGCCGATCGCGCTGCTCGGATCGCCGATCGCGACCGCACCGTTGCCGCTGACGGTCTGGCCGAAGCCGAGCGCGACGGCGCCCGTGCCGCCCAGCACCTTCGACAGGTTGCCGCCGGCAATCGAACCCGCACCGGCGGTTGCCGCGACCGAGTTGCTGTCGCCGATGGCTACGGTCGAGGTCGCCGCCGCCACGCTGTTGATGCCGATCGCGGTCGCATTCGTGGCCGACGCGGTCGCACCAGGCCCCAGTGCGCTCGCCGACACGCCGGTCGCAAGCGCGAGATTACCGAGCGCGGTCGCGAACTGCTGCGTCGCGGTCGACTGCACGCCCATCGCGATCGAGCTGACACCCGACGCGTTGGCGCTCAGGCCGACGGCCACCGCCTGATTGGCGCCAGCCGTCGTGCTCGAGCCCAGCGCGATCGAACTGGTGCCGAGCGATTGCGTGCCCGAACCGGGCACGCCAGCCGTGCCGCCCCAACCGATCGCGATCGACGTACCGCCCTTAGCGCCGCTGTTGACACCCATCGCGATGCCGGAATTGCCGGAAGCCAGCGCGCCACTACCCACCGCTACCCCGGCTGCGCCGGAACTTGTCGACTGGTTGCCAAGTGCAATCGCGCCCTGGTTGGTCGCTTGCGCCGAAAAGCCGAGCGCAACGCTGCTGAGGCCCGACGAAACCGCGCCGAGACCGAGCGCAGCCGCATTCTGACCGGAGGCCGTTGCATTGTTGCCGAGCCCGATGGCAGATACGCCGGTCGCGGTCGCGCCACTGCCCATCGCTACCCCACCGGATTGCGTCGCTTGCGCCTGGTTGCCGACGGCAACCGAAAATGCGCCCGAGCTGATCGCCTGCACGCCCATCGACGTGCTGTTGACGCCGGTCGCCTGCGCGTTGATGCCGACGGCCGTCGAACCGTCGGCCATCGCATGCGCCCCCGGGCCAAGCGCCGTGGCCGACACGCCCTGCGCCGTCGACAGGTTGCCCAACGCGGTGGAATTCGTCTGCGCGGCGCTCGACCCGACGCCGATCGAGATCGACGAGACACCACCTGTGGCCGAGCCGCCATCCGGCTGGTACTGCGCATGCGCACCGGCATGGAACAACCCGAGATACGCGGACGCCATCAGCATGGCGAGCCGCCTGAGCGATGGGGCCGAGGTCGCGCCTGCGCGAACCGCGGCCGCGCCTTCGATGTCACGCTCCGGCGTGCCCCGCGACGACGCAACGCGCTTGCCGCGCGCGCGATCAAGCTCCGAAGCCGCAACCCAGGCTCCCAATGCTTCGTTCCAGATCGACTTGAACGTCTTGTTCATCTTGTCTTCCCTCGGTTCTCATGTGCTGGATGACGCAACGGCGAACACGGCAGCCGGCGTGAATGTCCTCTACACATTCCCGTCCACCTCGCGATGTCCCGCCACTCACTTTGGATCACTAACTAAACAGCCGGGTAACGCTGCACGCCACGCGCGATGGGTATCGCGATCACGCAATCGCGCGCCGCCCGTGCCGGTTGACACGACGCGAGGCGACGATCGCCGGTTATCGAATCATGGAAGCCGACACGGCAAGCCCGGCGGCTCGACGCTGGGCGTGCAGACCATTCGTGCACGCGCGCGCCATCGCGCCGAACCCGCGACGACCTCGAATCTCATCGGAAAGCGTCATTCAGACGCCGGATGGGCGGAAGCCGGCCCGCACCCGGGGGCGGCCCGCCCTGTTTCATTCAGGAGGAGGATGGCGCCGTGCGATCCCCGGGACTGAAGCATGCGCCACCGGTTCGTGCGAACCGGTGCGTTGGCCTGTCATGCCTGTTGTGCTCATCGTTTTCGTGCCCGCCTGATTCGAGAGCGCGCCGAGCGCGACCGTCCGATGGATCGAACCCTCGGACGGCCCATGCGCAGCCACTCACCCTTTTTCGTCCGGCATTCAAACGCATTTCCGGAATTCCGGAACAGCATCGACGACTTGCCGGACGACCCCTGCACCGAATTAATCGATCGAATTTCCTTGACGATTTCGTCTCGACCGGTGCGCCGTTCCCAACCGCATTCCAGAACTCATCGATTTCTCTTATATCGCAACGTATTCGGTGAAGGACGGAATTCGCATTACCCTCGTGCCCGTTATTCGTTCGCCGACGCAGCCCCACATCATGGGATCTAACATCGATCAATGTCTCATTGGTATCGCATGCATCGGAATAGAACTCGGCATGCGATCCGCGCGATTCCGACCGTTTGAAAGAACCGATTCCAGCCGCGCCGGGGCTAGTTTGCTGGCATCCGCCAGAACGAACCTTTTCCCGAGCGGAAAAATCCTTTTCCCGAGCAGACAGCATTTACATTCATACATTCCGACGCAAAATGTGCTTTCTCGACTAACACGATTCCGACAAAACATCAGAAAAAAATTAATCGTGCAACCCACAATTTCTTCATTCTTTTCACATAGAAGGCATCGACTTCGGAACGCATTTCAAACTGATTCACCCGCGCCATCCCATTCCAATTATTCCAAATTTATCCGGCAATAAAGACCGATTATTAAAAGCCGATTCGGCATGTTTTTCCACTTCCGTTTCTTCGGCCGGACGCGGTGGCGGCAAACACGCAACACCCCGCCGCACAAGCCCCCACGGACCACACGGAATCCTCACAATGTGACCTGTTGTCGGCATATAATTTTTCGCAACAATCGCGCAGAACGCGATGCACTTCATCTGATCGGCCACCCTTCCAGCGCATCCGCAACCATGTCATCCCGCTCGTCCAGTTCGGCGTCGCCTCGTCCCACGCCGGATCTTGCTGACGCACATATTCTTGTCGTCGACGATCGCCCGAACGACCTGCGGCTCCTCACCGAAATCCTGCGTGCCGCACGGTGCCGGATCAGCGTCGCGTTCGACGGGCTGCAGGCGTATCACCGTGCCCAGGCGATCGCGCCCGACCTGATCCTGATGGATGTCCGCATGCCGCGCATGGACGGCTTCGCCGCGTGCCGGCTGCTCGCGTCGACCCCTTCGACGCAATCGATCCCGGTCATCATCCTGACGGCCGCGGGCGATCTCGAGGATCGCATCGCGGGGCTCGAAACCGGTGCGATCGACTACATCATCAAGCCGTTCGAGCCGACCGAAGTGCTGGCCCGGATCCGCAATCACCTGAAACGCGCGCGGCGCAGCCAGCCGTTCGCGCATCTGCCCGAGTTGCCCGACAACCCGGATGCCGCCCTCGTGCGCGCGGCGTCCGAGGTCCTGCTGCGCGACCTGCGCCATCCGCCGGCGCTCGAGGATCTCGCCCGACAGGTCGGCACGCACGAGAAGCGCCTGTCCCGCGTGTTTCGCGACCATCTCGGCCAGACCGTGTTCGAATATCTGCGCGACACGCGCCTGCGCGCCGCGATGCACTTTCTCGCGGAGACGTCGATGGGAATCGGCGACATCGCCGAGGAAATCGGCTTTTCCACGCCCGGCAACTTCGCCACCGCCTTCCGCGAACGCTTCGGCATCACGCCGTCCGACTGGCGGCGCCAGCGCCATGCGGTCAATGCCCCGCCCGCCGCACCCGGGGCGCACCATCACGATGGGTAGGCGCCACGCGGCATGGGCAGCCGGCTGTCGCGCGGTGCTGCTGCTCCTGCTCGCGATGGCCGTCACCTGCGCGACGGCGCGCGCCGCGTCGACGCCGAACCCCGCGCAACTGGACGCCGTATCGGTCTTCGAGGACGCGAGCGCGACGATGTCCGCCGCTCAGGTCGCCGCACGGCTCGCCGATCCCGCGCATGGCACGCCGGTGGCCGGCACGTCGTCGTTCAACGTCGAGTTCTCGCGATCGGCGTGGTGGATCCGCGCCACGCTGACCAACCGCGACAGCGCCGCGCGCCCGCTGGTGCTGGTGATTCGCGACGCACGCGTCGACCGGACGGACTTCTATATCGGCCAGAACGGCGGGTGGACGCTCGACGGCCGCTTCCCGGCCGCCGGCCCCAGTGGTGATGCCGCCGCGCCGCCATCGCGCTACCCGGCACTCGACGTCACGTTGCGCGCCGGCGAAAGCATTCCGGTACTGATCCGCGTCACGTCGCGCAAGGAAATGCGGCTCGCGCCGGCGGCGTTCACGCGTGCGGCGTGGGATGCGCTGGAACGGCGCGCGACGATGTGGGACTTCGGCTTCTTCGGCGGGCTGCTCGCGCTGATGTGGTGCGCGCTGCTGATCGGGTTCTTTTCGCGCAGCGGCGTGTTCCACGTGCTGGCCGCGGTGGCGTTGGGCACGACGCTGTTCGAAGCGGCTTACCGCGGCTATCTGGCGATGGCGTTGCCGCCCGCGCTGCGTGAATGGTCGGCGCGCGGCGAAGTGATCTTCGCGTACCTGGCAGTGTCGTGCTTCGTCGTCTTCATCCTGATGGTCGCCCGGCGCGAGCAGGCGAAGCTGCCGATGCGCGCGATCTACATGGCGTTCCTCGCGCTCGAAGGGATCGGCATGATCGGCGCCGCGTGTGGCGACCTGCTGACGTTCACGTGGTTCTGCCTGCGGCTGAACGCGGTGCTCGGAATCGTCAACATCAGTCTCGCACTGCTGCTCGCGATCCGCCGGACGCCGACCGGCCGCGTGATGCTGATCGCCATCGCGATCGCCACCTTCAACATGCTGATCCGCGTGCTCGACGGCATGAACACGCTGCCGCCGGCGCTCGCCTGGCTGAAATCCGACATCTTTCCGAACCCCGTCATCGCGGTCGTCGGGCTCGCCACGCACCTGCTGGTGCTGGCCGCATGGATCCACCACGTCGGCCGTCAGCGCACCGAGGCGAGGAAGCGGCTCGAACACTGGCAGCTCACCGAACAGGATCGCCTGCGCGACGAAGTCGCACGACGCACGCTCGCGCTCAACGACGCGCTGCAACAGGTGACGACCCACATGCAGCAGAAGATCGAGACGCTCGGCTACGTCAGCCACGACCTGCGCGCGCCGCTGTCCACGATCAACGGCTACGCGAAGCTGCTGCTGCAAGGCGCGACGCGCGGCCAGGCGCGGCTGATCCGGTCGATCGACCGCAGCATCCGCTACCAGCTCACGCTGATCGATGAACTGCTCGCGTTCACGAAGGCCGAGCTCCAGCCGCTCGGCGTGACGCCGGATGCAACCGACCTGCCCGGCCTGCTCGACGACATCGGCCACTATGCGCTCGCGCTGTGCGCGCCGCAGGACAACCGGTTCGTCTACCGGCCGGCCACGCCGCTGCCGCGCACGGTGTCGATCGACGGCATGCGGCTGCAGCAGGTGCTGCTCAACCTGCTGTCCAACGCATCGAAGTTCACGCGCGACGGCACGGTCACGCTGTCGATTCATGCCGCGCGCGAAGGCGACAGCTGGCGCCTGCTGTTCGAAGTGGCCGATACGGGCATCGGGATCGACATCAGCGGCAACCACGACATCTTTCGCGCGTACCAGCAGGTGCAGGCCGTGAACGGCGGCACCGGGCTCGGCCTGTTCATCGCGCAGCGCATCGTCGGCGCGATGGACGGCGAGCTGGCCGTCGCCAGCCAGCCGGGCGTCGGCACGGCATTCTCGTTCGCGATCGTCGCGCCGGCCGTCGGGCACGCGCTCGTGCCGGTGTCGGAGCTCGTCCGGCGGTTTCATCCGGACGGCGAGGTCGAGCCGGACGTCGCCGCGCCCACGATGCCGTGCCCGCCCGACGATGCGCTCGACCAGCTGATCCTGCTGGCCGACAACGGGCAGCTGACCGATATCGAGGCATGGCTCGGCCCGTATGCGGACGAGCCGGATTACGCGGCCTTCGTGCGGGACGTGCGCGAACACCTCGATGCACTGGACCTGGACGTCGCCGCGCGCTATCTGCAGGGCGCGGACGACTGGCAACTGCTTCAACAGATCAACGGCGTGCCCGCGCCGAAGCACCTGCAGCCCGGCATCGCGCTGAAGCTGCCGGTGGCGCGCCTGCGCA